>JAEWKL010000638.1 GCA_023386115.1 Pseudomonadota bacterium | reverse complement strand
GTCTTACTCAGACATTTGACGCGCGCCGTGCCCCCTTTGGAAGCGTCGGTGCACCTGGGGACGGAAGAGGCCCGTCTCAGCGGAACAGCGCCACGACAGTCTGGCTGGCCGCGTTGGCGATGCTGAGCGTCTGCATCGCCAATTGCTGCTGCGTCTGCAACGCTTTCAGCTTCGTCGACTCCTCCTCGATGTCGGCGTCGACCAGGGTGCCGATCGTACGATCGCTCACCTTCATCAGCGTGTCCACGAAGGTCCTCTGGCCGTCGATCTGCGTCTTGTTGGCGCCCAGCCTCGTGCCGGCATCCGTCACCCTCGCGACGGCGCGATCCATCTGGGTGATGAGGGCCTGCAAGGCGGCGTCGCCCGCGATACCGACGAGCCCGGCGATGGAGACCGTCGCCACCGACATGCCTGTTGCCTGATCGACCGTGTCGAGCAGGCCGCGTTCCGTCGTCGTCGAGGGGTCGCTTCCGCGGCCGGAGCGTTGCGCCGTCGCGCCGGATCCGAAGCCCAGCGTCGGAGCGAGGCCACCGACGGCGGTGAGGGAGACGTCGTCGACGAACCAGTAGCCCGGATCGTGTCGCGCCTCGAAGGTCAGCACGCCGGTCGATCCGGTCGCGGTCACCGCATAGGTGTGGCGACTGAACGGCTGTGACTGCAGATCGTTGTCGATCGACTCGAGCACGGTGCCGTTCCACAGGACGGCGAAGTGGTTAGGCCCCTGGGCATCGTGGCCGAGCCAGAAGTCCAGGTCGTAGGTCTGGCCGGGGACGGTGGCGACCGACGTCGTCAAGGTTCCCGAATGCCCGACCGTGCCGAGCCGGACGCTCTTCGACCCGCTGTGGGAAGTGGATGCCTCTGCGATCTGACCGTCCGAGGCCGACCAACCCGCCAAGCCGCTCTCGAAGCCGCCATTCGCCACCATGTTGGCATTCGACACCGCGCTTTGACGATTGATCTGCAGGGAGTGGGCGCTTCCCGACATGGTCGTCTCGAAGAACAGGCGGTTGTCTGGATCGAGACCGGCCTGGACCTTCCCCTGCAAGGCCGGGTTCGCCGCAATCTGATTGTTGATCGCCGCGACCAGTTGCCGAGGCGTGACGGCGGACAGGTCCGGCACCGCCGAGGCTAGCGCCGAGTGGTTCAGGAGGATGTCCTGTCCGGCGCCGCCATCGACCGACAGCGTGACGCTCAGCGTGGTCACCGCGCTGAAGTCGGTGACGCCGGCGAGCGCGCTCTCCGCCGTGACGCGGGCCGCGCTCCCGGGAACGTGTCGGAGTCTCGTGTCGAGATCGTACAAAGAGATACTGTCGACATCGATGTCGATGCTCGACGCCTGGATATCTCCTGCCGGGCCACGGGAGAATCCGGAGACGATCCGCTGCACCGCTTGATAGCCCGGTGTCGAGGCGGACGAGTCGACGGAGAGCCAGTTCTGGCCGCTCGACACCGACGAGTCGGCGATGGCCCTCATCCTGGACTGGATGGCGGCGATCTCCGTCTGCACCTTGGCGCGATCGACGCCGGGAGTAAGCGCCGATTGCAGCTTGGCGCGCAGGGTCTGCAAGTCGGACAGGATGCTGGTGAGCCCCTGATAGGCCGTGTCGACCGCCGAGGCGCCGAGGCCGAGCGCGTCCTTGACCGCGCTCAGCGAGGCGTGGTCGGTGCGCACGGCGGTGGCGATCGACCAGTAGGCGGCGTCGTCGGCGGCGCTCGACACGCGCTGGCCGGTCGAGACGCGATTGCTGACCGTGTCGAGTTGACGCCCGAGGCCCTTGAGCGTGGTCAGGGCAGACATCGCAGAGTAATTGGTGAGCAGGCTTGTCATGACGCTGACATTTTGCCTTCCGCCTTGAAAATACTCTTTATACCAGACAGGTGCATGGATGTCTGTAAGACAAACATCTCTAATTTCAGGTTAAGATGAGATGGCGTTGAAAAACTTTTCGGCCGTTCCGCCCCGTCCGGAACACCATCGACGCCTCACTCGCCGAGATCGGAGACCGGATCGAGAGGGGGAGCGCGACGTCGCGCAAGCCGCCATGCGGATCGCCAGACCACGGGCGAGAGGGTTCGGATGCCGGCCGACTCGGCAGCTCTTGTGAGGCCGAACGGCCGCACCACGAGCCTGTTTCATCGCACCCCGACCGCGGTCCAGGGCCAGGTGCTCGAAGAGATCGGGCGTTCAGATCACCGCCAGGCCGTCGAGAAGGATGGTGCCGCTGGGGAGGATTGAACTCCCGACCTCATCATTACCAATGATGCGCTCTACCACTGAGCTACAACGGCGCGCCGGTGCCATGCTGCCCTCCCGATCGGGATCAGACAGCCTTCAGACACACCGAGCGAGATCTCAAGATTCTCACGGTGAAGGATGGTGCCGCTGGGGAGGATTGAACTCCCGACCTCATCATTACCAATGATGCGCTCTACCACTGAGCTACAACGGCCCGTCGGCGCCGCTCGTCTCGCCCATGGCCTCGTGGCCGGGCGATCCGTGGTGCGCCGAAGACGAGCGGGGGGATAGCGGATCGCCCGGCGCATTGCAACAGGCCCGCCGACAGGAATCGTCACCCTGCCGGACCCGTTCGCCACCGCGTCCCTGGCCCGCCCCATGCTTACGTCTTGTGCAAGGAGAGTCGCCGAAGGGAGCGCGCGTGGATATCGAACTCGCCAGTCTGACCAAGCGCTACGGCGACACCGTCGCGGTCGATGGCATCGACCTGAAGATCCGCTCCGGCTCGTATTGCTGCCTGCTCGGGCCCTCCGGCTGCGGCAAGACCACGACGCTCCGGATGATCGCCGGGCACGAGACCGTCACCTCGGGTGACGTGGTGATCGGCCCGAAGGCCGTCGGCGACCTGCCGCCGGCCCAGCGCGGCACCGCGATGATGTTCCAGAGCTACGCGCTGTTCCCCCACCTCACCTGCCGCGACAACGTCGCCTTCGGGCTCAAGATGCGGGGCGTGCAGAGGGCCGAGCGGATCAAGCGCGCCGAGGCGATGCTGGCGCTCGTCCAGATGGACCACCTCGCCGGCCGGCTGCCGGCGCAGCTCTCGGGCGGCCAGCAGCAGCGGGTGGCGCTGGCCCGCGCCCTCGTCACCGGGCCGAAGGTGCTGCTCCTCGACGAGCCGCTCTCGGCCCTCGATCCGTTCCTGCGGGTGCGGATGCGCACCGAGCTGAAGCGCCTCCAGGGCGAGCTCGGCATCACCTTCGTGCACGTCACCCACAGCCAGGAGGAAGCGATGGCGCTCTCCGACCTCGTGGTGGTGATGAATGGCGGCCGCATCGAGCAGGCGGCCGATCCCCGCACGGTGTTCGAGCGGCCGGCCACCGCCTTCGTCGCCCGCTTCATCGGCGGCCACAACGTCATCGCGCTGCCCGACCGGCGCATTGCGGTCAGGGCCGACCGGATGCGCCTCGGCCCCGCGGCCGGCCCGGAGGGGCTCGGCGCCCGCGTCGTCGCGGTCGAGTACCAGGGCAGCACGGTGCATGTGAGCCTCGAGGCGCCGGACCTCGCGGCCGAATCCGGCGCAGCCCTCACCGTGATCCTCAGCGATCACGCCTATGCCGGCCACCCCCTCGCCCTCGGAGACACGGTGCGGGTGGGCTGGCCGGCGAACGAGGCCCACCGCCTCGACGCCTGACCACGATCCGACAAGGGAGATTTTGCCGTGACCGAGACGAAGACACCCCGCCTGTCCCGCCGCACGCTGCTGCAAGGGGCCGGCGCCGCTGCCCGCCACGCGGCCCGGCGCGGCGGCAAAACGG
>JAEWKL010000584.1 GCA_023386115.1 Pseudomonadota bacterium | reverse complement strand
GGCTCGCGCCGTGGCGGCGCCGGCGCGCTGGCTGGAGACCGGTCCGCTCACGGTCTACGAGGCCCTGGCCGCCGGCATTCCGGCGATCGCCTCCGATCGGGCCGGGGCCGGTGAGATGATCCGCGATGGCGAGACCGGCTTCGTCGTCGCGCCCGACGTCGCGGTCCTCGCCGAGGCCTTCGGCCGGCTGCGGGACGACGCCCTGGTGCGCCGGCTCGGCCGGGCGGCGCATGCGCGCTACTGGGCCGCCCCGATGACGCTCGCCGCCCATGCCGCCGCTTTGCGCGACCTCTATGCGAGTATGGTCGATGCGGCCGAGGCGCCATCTTTTCAGCGCAGTGCTGTCATGTGAGAGAACGAGCCAGATCCATCAGGAGCCGAATGCCGATGCGCCGCCCGACGTCCTCCCTGCTGCTCGCCGCGCTCCTCCTCGGGGTCGCCCATCCGGCGGCCGCGCAGGCCGAGTCGGTGCCGCCCTTCCGCGCCCTGCAGGATAACCGGCAGGACAACCGTGTCGTCCCCGAGTCGAAGGCGCAGGTGCAGCTCTCCTTCGCGCCGCTGGTCAAGCGTGCCGCGCCCTCCGTGGTCAACGTCTACGGCACCCATGTCGAGAAGCGCGCCGCCAATCGCGGCGCCATGGACGAGTTCCTGCGCCGCTTCTTCGGCGATGCGAGCCCGAACCTGCCGCAGGAGCGGGCGCAGCGCTCCCTCGGCTCGGGCGTCATCGTCGACGCCTCGGGGCTGATCGTCACCAACAACCACGTCATCGAGAACATGAACGAGGTGAAGGTGGCGCTGAACGACCGGCGCGAGTTCGAGGCGCAGATCCTGCTGCGCGACCCCCGCACCGACCTCGCCATCCTCAAGATCAAGAGCCCCAACGGCGGCCTCAGCCCGATGGAGATCGGCGATTCCGAGCACCTGCAGGTCGGCGACTTCGTGATCGCGATCGGCAATCCGTTCGGCGTCGGCCAGACGGTGACGCAGGGCATCGTCTCGGCGCTCGCCCGCACCCAGGTCGGCTCGGCCGATTACCAGTTCTTCATCCAGACCGACGCGGCGATCAACCCGGGCAATTCGGGCGGGGCGCTGGTCGACCTCAATGGCGGCCTCGTCGGCATCAACACGGCGATCTACTCGCAATCCGGCGGCAGCCACGGCATCGGCTTCGCCATCCCCGCCAGCATGGTCAAGGCGGTGGTGGAGACTGCAAAGGGCGGCGCCAAGACGGTGCGCCGGCCCTGGCTCGGCGCGCGTCTCCAGCACGTGACGCCGGACATCGCCGACAGCGTCGGTCTCGACCACCCGACCGGGGTGCTGGTGGCCTCGATGCAGGCGAAGAGCCCGGCCGAGGAGGCCGGCCTCAAGCGCGGCGACGTGATCCTGGCGGTGGACGGCCAGTCCGTCGACGACCCGGAGGCCTTCGGCTACCGCTTCGCGCTCAAGGGCATCAAGGGCGAGACCAAGCTGACGGTCCTGCGCGGCGCCACCCGCACCATGGTGCCGGTGCGCCTCGGGCCGGCGCCGGAGACTCGCCCGCGCGACACGCTGAAGGTGAAGACCCGCTCGCCCTTCCTCGGCGCTACCGCGGTCAACCTGTCGCCGGCGGTGGCCGAGGACCTGCAGCTCGACCTGCCGGCCCAGGCGCAAGCCGACGGCGTGATCATCGCCGAGGTCGAGGGCGGCAGCCTCGCCAACCGGGCCGGCCTGCAGAAGGGCGACCTCGTGGTGGCGGTCAACGGCGCGCCGGTGACCTCGACCAAGGACCTGGAGCGCATGACCCGCACCAGCGCGTCGATGTGGGAGGTGACGATCAGCCGGGGCGGTCAGCAGCTGACGTCGGTGTTCGGGGGGTAGGTAGGGGCTGCTGCGCGATTATTGGCGGCCTCGGGGCTGCCCCTATCGCTGGCAGCAACAGAACCGCGCCATCCTGCTCGTCATTCCGGGGCCGCGCAGCGGAGCCCGGAGTGCCGAAGGCACGCCCAGAAGCGCAGGTGGAAGAGAACCAAGCGGAACGCTGGCAGCCGCTTCCTTGAATCATCCGAGGTGTCTGGATCCCGGGTTCCGCTGCGCGGCCCCGGGATGACTCGGGTGGAATGTTGATGATGTGGAAGTTCTGCTCGGACTGTTCTAACCGATAGAGTTACGACCGCACTTCCCGCTTCGCCACGAAGTTGATCTCGTCCACCAGCACGTCCTTGACGACGTCGCCGCCCAGACGCTCGTTCACCTTCGCCCGCACCTCGGTGAGCCGCTTGGTGATGTCGTATTTCGCCAGCTTGCGGAAATCGAGCGCCGGGTCGCCATAGATCTGGCGGAAGGCCTCGTCGACAACGAACGCATTGGGCGGCACCGGCAGGGTGTGCATCAGCTTGGCGTCGGCGGTGAAGACCAGCACGGCGATGACGTAGCCCTGGACCTTCCCGTCGGCGATCATCGGGATGTTGATCGGCGCGAGCTTCTGGTACTGCAAGCCTTCCAGGTACGGCTCTGTCTTCTTGGAGAAGAGGCCGCCGCCGAAGGTCACCGCAGCGTAGCAGGAGGCGATGGTGACGGCGCAGATCCACAGGCCGGTGATCAGGATCTTCATGACCGGGGGCTCGTCCGCGCCGAGTAGGTGCCGTCGGATTCCGCGGCGAGCGCCACCTGCGCCAGGGTGTCGTCGATCTCCTCCAGCGCCCGCAGGTGCAGGGCGACGACCTGCTGGTTGCGGGCGAGCTTGTCGCGCAGGCGCGCGAGGTGGATCGCCGCGGTGGCGTCGAGCTCGGCGAGGTCGAGGCCGCGGGTGAGGCGGGTGAGCTCGAGGAGCCCCTGGCTCTTGCGGCGGGTGAGACTGTCGAGGTCGGCGGGCGCGTGCGCCTCCAGGGCCTCGGTCTCCTCCTCGACCACGGCTTCCAGCCGCTTGATGCTCGCGAGCAGCATGGCGGTCACACCTTGGCCGCGGGGTTGGCACCATCCGCCGGCGCGGCGGCAGGGACGGCCGGATGGGCGGCATTCAGCATCTTGGCGATGCCGATGCCGCCGGCCTTGGCGATCTGGGTGCCGATCTGCTCGGCCAGCATCGACTTCCAGATGCCGCCGGCATTGCCCTTGCCGTACACGGTCTCCGACTTCTCCGGCATCATCGCCTCGACGAATTGCTGCAGCACCAGCCCCTCGAACTTCTTGTACGGGTCGCTGCCGGCGCCGGTCATCGCGGTCTGGTTCTGCAGGGTGAGGAGCGTGCCGCGGGCATCGAGCGGCATGTGGGTCGACAGCCCGACGTCGCGCGCCGCATCCGCGAAGGCGGTCGCACCGGCGCTGCCCGGCTGCGACAGCTTGGCGGCGGCCTCCTGGTAGCGCGACGGATCGGCGGCCCGGGCCACGTCGAGCACGATGTCGGAGGGCGGTGTGATGCTCATCGGGGCTTACAGGTCCGGATGGTCTGGTGAACGAGGTCTTAGCGGCCCTGGCTTACGGGAGGCTTGCGTCGGGACCTCCGCGACGGCCCGGGAGCCTGGCCGCCAGTCCGTCAAGCCGTTCGAGGTCGTCGCGCTTGTCCGCCTCGCGGCGGTGATCCTCGGCCCGGCGCTCGGCAAGCGCCTCGGCGCGCTTCTGGCCGAGGCCCCGCTCCCGCACGGCCTCGGCCAGGGCAGTGGCCTCCGCCTCGATGGCGGTCGCCTGCGTGGCGAGCCCGCGCAGGCGCTTCGCCGTGGCCTCGAGCAGCATCGGGCCGTGATCGGAGCAGGCCAGAGCCGCGAGCAGCCGGGCCCGGTCGGCCTCGACCTCGGCGGCGCGCTCGCGGGTGGCGGCGAGCGCGATCTCCGCCGCCTTGCGCATCTGCTCCTGCACGGTGACGAGGCGCTGCGCGCGCTTCAGCCGGTCGCCGGTCGTCGCCATCAGCCGCGCTGCAGCCAGGCCGCGTAGCCGAGGAGGAACTGCGTCATGAACTCGCCCGCGAGATAGTAGAGCATGAGGAGACCGCCGAACATCACGAACGGCGTGGCGACGAAGTAGACGGGAATCGTCGGCGTGAGCTTGTTCACGAAGCCCGCCGCCAGGTTGACCATGATGGCGTAGATGATGAATGGCGCGACGATGCGCAGGCCCAACATGAAGGCGCCCGCGACCTGGTCGACGATCCGCGTCAGCATCAGCTGGCTGCCGAGCCCCTCGCCGGGCGGGATGCGGGCGTAGGATTCGACGAGGCCGCGAAACAGCTCCCAGTGCAGGTCGGCGGCGAAGAGGAGCGCGGTCGCGGTGAGCAGGATCAGCCCCTCCACCGCCGGCACCGGATCGATGCCCTCGACCGGCGAGCCCGGCATGCCGCCGAATCCCACCATGGTCGAGGCCGCGTTCATCACCGTCTCGAGCACCAGGATGAAGACCCGGCCGAGAAAGCCGATCATCAGCCCGGTCAAGGTCTCGGTAACGATCCAGGCCAGCGTCTGCATCGGTTCCTGGCCGGAGAGCCGCGGCTCGAATTGCGGCACGATCAGGGGGGCGATGGCCAGCGAGACGGCCCCGGCGATGAGGAGCCGCACCTGCTGCGGCACCCGCGGGCTGGAGAAGCCCGGCACGACGAGCAGGCAGCCGCCGACCCGGCAGAAGATCAGGAAGACGGCGAGGAAGCTGTCGGGACCCAATCCCGTCACGAGATGGTGCCCAGGGACTTGATCTCGACGCCACGGGCGATCTCGAGATGCGAGAGCACCGGCAGGGTCGGGAAAATCCGCTCGACGATCATCCGCACATAGGGCCGGGCGTCCGGCGCGGTGACGAGGGCGAAGCCGTGCACCTCCCGCATCCGGGAGCGGATCGCCTCCGAGGCCTCGGCGCCGAACTGCTCGACGAGGCGCGGGTCGATATCGAACTCCACCACCTCGCCCTTGGCGTCGCGCTTCAGGCTCTGGTGGAACGACAGGTCCCAGCTCGCCCCCAAGCGCAGCACGTTCAGCACGCCGTTCTCGGCGAGGTCGCCGCAGATCTGCTGCGCCATGCGCATCCGCACGTGCTCGGCGATCTGCTCGGCCCGGCGCGCATGCGGGGTGATCTCGGCCACCGCCTCCAGGATCAGGTGCAGGTTGCGGATCGAGACCCGCTCGGCGAGCAGCAGCTTCAGCACCGCCTGGAGGCCGGAATAGGAGATCTGCGACGGGCAGATCTCGTCGAGGAGGCGCTTGTATTCGGGGTCGAGCCGGTCGAGCAGGCCGCGCATGTCCTTGTAGGAGAGGAATTGCGGCAGGTTGTTGCGGATCACCTCGGAGAGGTGGGTGAGCAGCACCGAGGCGCCGTCGATCGGCTCGAAGCCGCCGCGGCGAACCTCGCCGGCATAGGAATCCATCACCCAGAGCGCCTTCAGGCCGAAGGCGGGCTCGCGCACCTCGTCGCTCGGCACGTCGGGCTTCGGCCCGTCGCCGACCACCACCAGCATCTCGCCGGGGCGGATCTCCTGGGCGGCCGCCACGGTGCCGTGGATCAGGATCTGGTAGCTCTTCGGCGGCAGGGCGAGGTTGTCGGTGACCTTGATGTCCGGCACGACGAAGCCGTATTGGCGGGCGAACTTGCGCCGCATCTTGGCGACGCGGTGGGTCAGCTCGGCTTGGCTCGCCTGGATCTGCGAGGCGGCCTGGCGGCCGAGGCTCAGCTCGATCTCCGGCGTCTTGAGCGAGTCCTTGACCGAATCCTTCTCCTTCGCCTCGGCCTGCTTCACCGCTTCCTCGGCCTTGGCCTTGGCCTCCGCGGCGGCCGCCTGGGCCTGGAGGCGCTTCGGGATCGTGCGCGCGACGAAGAACAGGAGGCCGCTCAAGGCCGTGAAGGGCAGGAAGGGCAGGCCCGGCACGAGCGCGAACACGCCCATCATGGCCGCCGCGACGAGGAGCGCCCGCGGATAGGCGCCGAGCTGGCCGATCACCGCCTGCTCGGCGGTGCCCCGCGTGCCGCCCTTCGAGACGAGGAGGCCGGCGGCGAGGGAGACGATCAGGGCCGGGATCTGCGAGACCAGGCCGTCGCCGACCGAGAGCTTGGTGAAGATGTCGGCCGCGGTGCCGAGCGGCAGGCCGTGCCGCGTCGTCCCGATGATGATGCCGCCGAAGACGTTGACCGCGATGATGATGAGCGAGGCCACCGCCTCGCCGCGGACGAATTTCGAGGCGCCGTCCATCGAGCCGAAGAAGGCGCTCTCCTCCTCCAGCTCCCGGCGCCGGCGTTGCGCCTCCTTGTCGTCGATCAGCCCGGCATTGAGATCGGCGTCGATCGCCATCTGCTTGCCGGGGATCGCGTCGAGGGTGAAGCGGGCGCCGACCTCGGCGATGCGGGTCGCGCCCTTGGTGATGACCAGGAAGTTGACCGTGATCAGGATCAGGAACACCACGATCCCGATCACGAAGTCGCCGCTCATCACGAACTGCGAGAAGCCCTGGATGACGTGGCCGGCGGCGTCCACGCCCTTCTGGCCGTTGGCCAGGATCAGCCGCGTCGTGGCGATGCCGAGCGCCAGCCGCAGGAGCGTGGCGATCAGCAGCACGGTCGGGAAGGACGAGAATTCGAGCGGCTTCTGGATCCAGAGCGCCACCATCAGGATCAGCACCGACAGGGCGATCGAGAAGGCGAGCCCGACATCGATGAGCACCGCCGGCACCGGCAGGAACAGCACCGCCAGGATCGCCACGATGCCGGCCGCGAAGCCGAAATCCCGCCGCGACTTGCGCTCGACTGCCAGCGCCGCGCCCACCGCCATGATCCCACCACCCTCCGCGAAGGATTTTCGGGGACGGGTGTGCCACGGCTAGCTTGCGCGGGGGTTGGGGGCCTCAGAACCCGGTCGCGATCCGCCCGTAGGCGGCCTCCGCGAAAGCGTGGATCTGCCCGCCGATGAAGGTGCCGGTCACGAGGAGGACGAGCAGGATCACCACGATCTTCGGCACGAAGGTCAGGGTGACCTCCTGGATCTGGGTGAGCGCCTGCAAAAGCGCCACCGCGATGCCGACCAGCATCGCGGCGCCGACCGCCGGGCCCGCGGCGATGATCACGGTCCAGATCGCGGTGCGGACGAGTTCGAGGGCGTCGACCTCGTTCATGGTGATCTCCGGGATGCCGGCCTATTGTATCACGACGCCGGAGGTCAGCAGCACGTCCTGGCCGCTGGTCAGGCGCGCCAGCGCCCCGTCGCTCGTCACCCGCACGGACTGGACGGTACCGGTCATGGTGCCGTCCGCCGAGGTCAGGGTGCGGCCGATCACCGTGTCGGCCTGGTCGAGGAAGCTCGAGGCGAGCAGCGAATCGAGCTTCGTGTTGGTCTTCGTCGCCTGCTCGACCTGCGAGAAGGTGGCGAGCTGGCCGACATACTCGGTCGAGTCCATCGGCTTCGTCGGGTCCTGGTTCTTGAGCTGCGCCATCAGCAGCGTCAGGAAGGTGTCCGAGTTCAGCTTGGCGGCGAACGAGCTGCCGGCCTTGGCGGCGGCGGCGGTCGCGGATGTGCCCGTGGCGGCGGTGGCGCCGGTGGTGCTGTCGACGGTCATTCAGGCCTCCGGGTCTCGGGCGGGCAGGGCAGGGG
>JAEWKL010000501.1 GCA_023386115.1 Pseudomonadota bacterium | reverse complement strand
TTCTGCCGCCTCAAGGACTTCCGCCGCATCGCCACTCGCTACGACAAACTCGCCTGCAACTTCGCCTCGGCTCTCGCCCTCGCCGCCGTCATCGCCTTCTGGTGCTGATGGAGTCTCGACCCTAGCGGTCCTTCTCGGGGCCAAACCGCTGGCCAGAAACTGGCGCGCGATCGCGGCTTGACGGAGAGACGTTGTACCCGCCTACATCATCAGTCACCGCAGACGCCCGTCGGTCTCGCAACTAACTTCGATTTTGGGAGCCTTTGATGAGCCGTCCTGCCGGAGGCGACGTGGCCCGCCCTGCAGCTCCGGAGGCGGCGCCGTTCCCGAACGAGGGTGCTACGCCCCGGCTGCTAGTGCTGCCCTTCCCGGTGGCTCCTCGGCCCACAGGGCGTGCGGGGCAGGCCGGCGGTGCCGGTCGCGGAATAAACGGCCGGTCTTTAGCTGTAGAATGATCCTGCAGCAGGCAGAGACTCGCTTGGTTTGGCAGGACGATCAGCCCTGGCGCGTACGCGCGGCATCTCGGCCATCGCGGCCGCGTAGCTCGCTTGGATCTCTGGCGGCACGAGTGGCAGATTGGTTGGGCTGGTGGCGGGAAGGCGAGCGGTGGAGCGCTTGTGAAGATCGGACATACTCAGTCAACGAGCCGGAGGGCGGTTTGTTGCGGTGCGGTCGTTACGGTGTGCGCTGCAACACACAAGCTTGGCTATCGCACTGTGGCGTGTCTTTCTCGTCCTCAGCGCCGGTCAGGCTACGGCACGTCCCATCCGGCGACACGGCAGCTCTCCGACAGTGACCCGGCCGACTGCATGCGCTCTCAGGATGCTGTGAGCCGTAGCGAGTAGGCAGAAACGGTCCGACCTCTGGAAGGGGGCCATATTGCCGGACCGTCGCCGCATCCCTGGATCTCAACGGCTGCTAAGACGTGCCACCAATTGTTATTGACGTTCCTCAAGATAATTGTGCCCGGTGCAGGTCGCGCTACACTGCAAGGGGCGGTTGTGTCTAACCCATTGATCATGAAGCTTGAGCACGGGGTTCGCCTGACGGCTGAGGACCGCGCCGTGCTGCAGAACCTCTCCAGCAGAAGCCGTCAAGGATCGTGGGACGCTCAGACCAGATGGCCGGAGATATGGGGCCGGGAGCCGCCACACGGGCCACTGGTGCCCGTTGAGGCTCAGGACGCGGGATTGGCCGTCTAGCCGGTGCTGGGGCTCCACGGGCCGCCTGAGCCCGCATTCGCTGCCGTAAAGGCTACGGCGTACTCCTCACCAAACCGATGTAGGATCGCCCGGCGCTGTAGGCCGCCCTCGGTGCGCTGGTACCGCTTGCCGGCGTCGGGCTCATACCGGGCCAGAAAGCCGATCTCGACCAGGACGGCGAGGGCGCCTCGCACCCGCGCTTCTGTGAGGCCGAGGGCTTCGTGTCCGGCCAACGCCCTCCTGTCGACCGGCAGGGCGCACAGTAGCCGCCGAGGGCTGCTCCAGAACCTCGCCAGGAAGTGCGCCAGGGCGAGGCAGGCAGCCGCGTTCTTCCGGCCGCGCAGGGCCGTCTCAAGCCTGTCTGCGACGGAGCGCGGCAGACGGTAGGCACACGTCATCGTTCGGCCCTCTCGGGCCGCGGCAGATCGATCGGAGGCGCCGGCAAGCGCTCCGTTCACTGGTTAAGCCTCCCCCATTGCCGGAACTCGAGTTCTAGCCTGACACCTGAGGGGGTGGCTGCTCGTGCCTGAAGCCTCAGAAAAAACTGCGTGGATCCCTAGATCACTGCCCGATCGCGCTGCAATCGGTCAGTGCTTTTGGTTGCTGATTTCGCCGCATTCTCTGCAGCGAACCGATATCCACTCCGTCGAACGATGCTCTATCTGCAAGCGCTCACAATTTATTGGAGGAAATGCTTGGCAGAGACTGATTCCTGGCCAGTGCTCAACGGCTGGCGCACTGAGGATGTGAGGTCAATGGTCGTGATCCAAAGCTGCCAGGGGTCAGGCACCGGGAGGAGTTCCGTCGCGCCCAAATGTCCGTCGTGTCAAGATTTGGCAAAACGAACCCATTGACCCGAATTGACGTCGCCTACCGCTCAGCCTAGCTCTTGGGCAGCTAAACCTCGTCCGATCGAAGCCTTTCGCGTTCGACCCACGCTGGCATCATGTGCGTGCGCAGTCCGTCGCGCGGCATTGCCGCCAGCTCGTGGCGGAATGGTTCACCGTAAGCTTCGAGGCAGCTCTCGGTGCGCATCGCCCCGAGAAAGTGCCGGAAGCCGCTGCTGTGGCGGTCGCTGCCCGTCAGCAGTCCACGCCCTTGTGCCCCTTCGAGGGTCATGCCGATGGACCAACTTTCCGCCCTATGGGCGAGGCGCCGTCATGAGGGACCAGATAGTCTCGGCATCCGGGTCCACCGCTCGGCATAGTCGTTCGCCTCGAATTCCGCCGCCATGAAGGCGATGAACGAGCGCACCTTGGCCGAGAGGTGCTTGCGGGTCGGGTAGGCGAAGTTGATGCGCAGGCGCGGCAGGTCCCAGTCGTCGAGCACCGGCATCAGGCGCCCGGCCGCCACGTCGGCGTGCACGATGTAGGTCGGCTGGACCAGGATGCCGAGGCCGTTCAGCGCCGCGGCGCGCAGGATCTGGCCGTCATTCGATTCGAGCAGGCCGTGGGCCGGCACCCGCACGGTCTCGGTGCCGCGGGTGAAGCTCAGCTCATTGGGGTTGTTGGCGTAGACGTAGAGCAGGAGCGCATGGCGCGCGAGGTCGTGCGGGTGGACCGGAATGCCATGGGCCGCGAGGTAGGAGGGCGCCGCGGTGAGGACCCGCCGCGTCTCGGCCAGGCGCCGGATGGTGATGGCCCGGTCGGGCTCGAACTCCCGGGTGCGGATCGCGACGTCGATGCCGGCATCGATCAGGTCGACGTAGCGGTTCGAGATCTCCACGTGCACGCGCACGTTCGGGTAGCGGGCGTGGTAGGCCGGCAGCCGCGGCGCGATGTGCAGGAGCCCGAAGGACAGGGATGCGCTGACCCGCAGGAGACCGCTCGGAGCGAGGACCGCCCCCGTCACCTCCGCCTCGCTGTCGGCGACGTCCGCCAGGATGCCGCGGGCGCGGGCGAGGAGCTTCGCACCCTCGTCGGTGAGAGACAGGGTGCGGGTGTTGCGCCGGACCAGAAGCACCCCGAGGCGCTCCTCCAGGGCCGCGAGGGTGCGGCTCGCCGCGGCGACCGAGAGGCCGCGGGCCTGCGCGGCGCCGCTGATGCTGCCGGCCTCCGCCACCGCCACCAGGAGATCGAGCTGGCCGAGCCGGTCCATCCTTTACGCTCCGCGCAAAACTGATTCACGGTCAGGCCATCTTATGCGGAGGATGCGGAAAACTTAAAAATTCTCGCCACGACGCGGAACGATCAGGCCGAACGCCGCCGCGGGGAGGAAGCGATGATCAAGCACATCGTGATGTGGCGGGTCGCCGGGAGCTCGCCGGACGAGCGGGCCGGCAATGCCGAGCGGATCCGCGCCGCCTTCGAGGGCCTGCGCGGCAAGATCCCGGGACTCCTGCACATCGAGATCGGCCTCGACACCAGCCGCATCGACGAGGCCTGCGACGTGGTGCTCTACAGCGAGTTCGAGTCCGACACCGCCCTCGATCGCTATCGCGACCATCCGGAGCACGGCCGGGTGCGCGCGGAACTCGCCGGCCTGCGGATCACCCGCCATCAGGTCGACTACGCGGTGGAGGCCTGACCATGGACCCGTTCCGGTTCCCCGGCCTGCCGACCCGGGTGGTGTTCGGCCACGGCACCCTGGCGCAGGTCGAGGGCGAGATGGAGCGTCTCGGGCGGCGGCGGGCCGTTCTGATCGCGACCCCGCCGCAGCGCGGGCAAGCGGAGGCGGTGGCCGCGCGCCTCGGCGGGCGCGCCGTCGGGGTGATCGCCGAGGCGGTGATGCACACGCCGGTGACGGTGACGGAGCGGGCGCTCGCGCAGCTGCGGTCCCTCGGGGCCGATTGCCTGGTCGCGGTCGGCGGCGGCTCGACCACCGGGCTCTCGAAGGCGCTCGCCTTGCGCACCGACCTCGACCAGATCATCGTGCCGACGACCTATGCCGGCTCGGAAATGACGCCGATCCTCGGCGAGACCCGGGACGGCGCCGAACCGGACCGGAAGACCAAGACGACGCAGAGATCCGAGGCGATCCGGCCGGAGGTCGTGGTCTACGATGTCGACCTGACCCTCGGGCTGCCGGTTGCCCTGAGCGCGACCTCCGGCATGAACGCCATCGCGCACGCGGTCGAGGCGCTCTACGCCGAGGACCGCAACCCGATCGTCTCGCTGATGGCCGAGGAGGCGATCCGGGCACTCGCCCGGGCCCTGCCGGCGATCGTCGCAGCTCCCGACGACCGCGCCGCGCGCTCGGATGCGCTCTACGGGGCGTGGCTCGCCGGAGCCTGCCTCGGCACCGTGGGCATGGCGCTGCATCACAAGCTCTGCCACGTGCTCGGCGGCACCTTCGATCTGCCGCATGCCGAGACCCATACGGTCGTGCTGCCCCACGCGGTCGCCTACAACGCGCCCGCCGCCCCGGAGGCCATGGCCCGCATCGCCCGTGCGCTCGGGGTGCAGAGCGCCCCCCGGGGGCTCTACGACCTCGCGCAACGGCTCGGCGCTCCGATCGCGCTGGCGGATCTCGGCATGAGCGAGGCGGGTCTGGAGCGGGCCGCGGAGGTGGCGGTGGCGAGCCCCTATCCGAATCCCCGGCCCCTCGATCGAGCGGGCATTCGCCGGTTGCTCGACGACGCTTATCGTGGGCGCCGGCCGGACGCGGCGTGAGCGACGATCGCGGGCCGGCCCGCACGAGACGACAGGGGAGGTTCGCCGATGCGCGACTTCAACGAGCACACCATCACGCAAGCCGTGGTCGATCGCTTCGCCGACACGCCCGATCCGCGCCTGAAGGCGGTCCTGACCAGCCTGGTGCGCCACCTGCACGATTTCGTCCGCGACGTCGACCTGAGCTTCGAGGAATGGCAGGCCGGCATCGCCTTCCTGACCCGCACCGGGCAGCTCTGCGACCAGCACCGCCAGGAATTCATTCTCCTGTCCGACACGCTCGGCGTCTCGATGCTGGTCGATGCCATCAACCACCGCATGCCGGCGGGCGCGACCGAGACCACGGTGCTCGGGCCCTTCTACGTCGCGGACGCGCCCGAGCGGGAAAACGGCGCCGACATCGCCGGCCCGCTCGAGGGGACGCCGCTCCTCGTTACCGGCTCGGTCGCCTCCGCCGACGGCCGCGGGCTCGCGGGCGCCACCGTGGATGTGTGGCACGCCGACGAGGACGGGGCTTACGACGTGCAGCAGCTCGACGCGCTGGGCGGCCTCGCCGGCCGGGCGCGGTTCCGCACCGATGCGGAGGGGCGCTTCCACTTCTGGACCATCCTGCCGGCCTGGTACCCGATCCCCGCCGACGGGCCGGTCGGCGAGATGCTGAAGGCGACCAGCCGCCACCCGAACCGCCCGGCGCACATGCATTTCATGATCGGGGCGGAGGGGCACGAGACCCTGATCACCCACGTCTTCGCGGCGGACAGCCCGTGGCTCGAGTCGGATGCGGTGTTCGGGGTGAAGACCTCGCTCATCGCCGACTTCGCCGAGCACCCGGCCGGGACGGCGCCGGACGGGCGGAGGATGGATCGGCCCTACCGGCACCTCGCCTACGATTTCGGCCTCAAGGCCGCCCGGCCCGGCCCGGCATCGCCCGACGCCCCGGCGTAGCTCCTGCCATCGCCCGCGGAGACGGGCGGCGAACGCAACGAACACCGCGACCCCGGCCAACGGGGCGAGGGCCACCCCGGCAACTCTGGAGAGGAGACGATCATGAGCGAGGCAACAACGACCGCCGCACCGGTTGCGGGCGGCGGGACCTGGATCTCGGAACTGGCCCCCAAGGAGAAGCGGGCGCTCGGCGCCTGCGTCGGCGGCTGGGCGCTCGACGCGATGGACGTCCAGCTCTACAGCTTCGTCATCCCGACGCTGATCGCCACCTGGGGGGTGACCCGGGCCGAGGCCGGGGCGCTCGGCACCGCGGCGCTCCTCACCTCCGCCATCGGCGGCTGGCTCGCGGGATTCCTCGCCGACCGCTGGGGCCGGGTGCGGACGTTGCAGGTCGCGATCCTGTGGTTTGCCGGTTTCACCTTCCTGTCGGGCCTGGCGCAGAGCTTCGAGCAGCTCTTCGCCGCCCGCGCCCTGATGGGGCTCGGCTTCGGCGGCGAATGGGCGGCGGGCGCGGTCCTGCTCGGCGAGACCGTCCGGCCGGAGCATCGCGGCAAGGCGCTCGGCACGATGCAGTCGGGCTGGGCGATCGGCTGGGGCGCGGCGGCCCTGCTCTACACCCTGTTCTTCTCGCTGATGCCGCCCGAGACCGCCTGGCGGGCCCTGTTCTTCGTCGGCATCGCGCCGGCCTTCCTGGTGTTCTTCCTGCGGCGCTACGTCGAGGAGCCCGAGGTCTACAAGGCCTCGCAGGCGAGAATCGCCGCGACGGGTGACAAGCCCTCCTTCCTCGAGATCTTCCGGCCGCCGCTCCTGCGCATCACCCTGCTCGGTGCGCTGATGAGCACGGGCGCGCAAGGCGGCTACTTCGCGGTGACGACCTGGCTGCCGACCTTCCTGCGCACCGAGCGCGGCCTGTCGGTCATGAATTCCGGCGGCTACCTCGCGGTGCTGATCGTCGGCTCGTTCTGCGGCTACCTCGCCGGCGCCTACCTCGCCGACCGGATCGGCCGGCGGGCCACCTTCCTCGTCTTCGCCATCGGGGCGGGCGTGGTGGTGGTGACCTACACGATGGTGCCGTTCGGCGACGCCGCGATGCTGGTGCTCGGCTTCCCCCTCGGTTTCTTCGCCTCGGGCGTGTTCAGCGCCATGGGGGCGTTCTTCACCGAGCAGTTCCCGACCCGGGTGCGCGGCGTCGGCCAGGGCTTCGCCTACAATTTCGGGCGGGCGATCGGGGCGGTCTTCCCGACCCTCGTCGGGGTGATCTCGACGACGATGCCGCTCGGCCAGGCGATCGGGCTGTTCGCCGCCGCCGCCTACGCCACCATGGCGGTGGCGGCGTTCCTCCTGCCCGAGACCAAGGGCAAGGCGCTCACGGCATGACGGAGGGTCCCATGAGCACCGGCTGGATCGGCCTCGGCAAGCTCGGCGCGCCCATGGCCAGTCACCTGGCGCGCCACCTCGCGGCGGCGGGCCATGCGCTCCTCGCTCTCGACCGCGATCCCGGACGGATCGCTGCCGTGCCGGGCGCCGAGGCCGCCGACATCGCGCGGATCGGGTCGTGCGGGATCGTCGTCACCAGCCTGCCCGACGATGCGGCGCTCGAGGCCGTCGCCCTCGGGCCGGACGGGCTGATCGCCCGGATGGGGCGCGACAGCGTGCTGGTCGAGACCAGCACCGTCTCGCCGGAAACGAGCGCGGCCCTGCGGGTCGCGGCCGAGGCACGCGGGATCCTGCTCCTTGCCGCTCCCGTCTCGGGCTCGACGGCGACCGCCGAGGCCGCCGCCCTGACGCTGTTCTGCTCCGGCCCCGACGCCGCGCTGGAGCGGGCGCGCCCGCTGCTTGCGACCTTCGCCCGCACCATCCACGCGGTCGGGCACGCCGAGGAGGCGCGCTTCCTCAAGCTCGCGATCAACCACTTCGTCGGCTCGACCGCGCAGATCGCCGCCGAGGCGCTGACGCTCGCCCGCAAGGGCGGTGTTGCCTGGGAGGCGATCCTGGCGGTGCTCGGCAGTTCGGTCGCCGCCTCGCCGCTCGTCGCCTACAAGCTCGATCCCCTGCGCCGGCGCGACTTCGCGCCCGCCTTCTCGGTCGCGCAGATGCTCAAGGACATGAGCCTCGCGGTGGCCGCCGGCGAGGCGACCGGCGTCGCGATGCCGGTGGCCGCCATCGTGCGCGATCTCTACGCCGCGCAGGAGCGAACGGATCTGCGCGACCGCGACTTCTTCGCCGCCATCCTCGCCGCCGAGCGTGCTGCCGGCCTCGGCGAGCCCGGCCGTCCGGAGTGATCCATGACCCATTACGCGATCCACGCCCTCGACCATGCCGGCGCGCTCGATCGGCGCCTCGCCCATTACGACGCGCACAAGGCCTATCTCGGCGGCGCCCTCCCGGTCCGCATCGTGGTCTCGGGCCCGCTCCTCGCCGAGGACGGCGAGACGATGATCGGAAGCCTGTTCATCGTCGAGGCGCCCGACCCGGCGGCGGTCGAGGCCTTCCATGCCGCCGATCCGTTCAAGGCGGCCGGGATCTGGGAGCGTGTCGAGATCACGGCGTTCCGGATGCGGCAGGTCGCGCTGCCGCAGGGGTGAGCCCCTCGGCCGCGCTCGTGCTGGATGCCCGACTTGCGATGGGCGTCCCTTCGAATTCCGCTCATGGACGGTCACGATGCGTCATGACGGAGGGCCGGCCCGGTGCCTGTCGACACC
>JAEWKL010000438.1 GCA_023386115.1 Pseudomonadota bacterium | reverse complement strand
GCGCCGATCCGCTCCGCATCCGCGACCGCGGGCAGGCGCAAGGTGGCGAGCGCCGCCGGATCGTCGGCGGCGGCCCGCAGGCGCCAGGCTCGATCCCCCTCGGGCTGAAGGACGGGGGCCGACACGGCGATGCCGGCAGCGCCGAGCAGCAGCGCCGCCCCGGCCATACGCCGGCGCCGCTCCGACGCGGGGCGTTCCATGACTCTAGCCGGGCTCGACCTGCGGGACGTGGCCGCCGAGCTCGTCGACCAGCACACGGGTGTTTTCGGAGTAATCGACCGGCACCGCCACGAGATGCACCCCGCCCGCCGCGAAGGCGGCCTCCAGCGTCGGCGCCAGCGCCTCGGCCGATGTCACCCGGTGGCCCTTGGCGCCGTAGGATTCGGCGTAAGTCACGAAATCCGGGTTGCCGAAGGTCATGCCGTAATCGGGGAACCGGTCGACCGCCTGCTTCCAGCGGATCATGCCGTAGGCGCGATCGTCGAGCACCAGCACCACCAGGTCGAGGTTCAGGCGCATGGCCGTCTCCAGCTCCTGGCTGTTCATCATGAACCCGCCATCGCCGCAGACCGCGAGCACCCGGCGCTCCGGGTGGACGAGCTTGGCCATCATCGCCGAGGGCAGGCCGGCACCCATGGTGGCGAGCGCGTTGTCGAGCAGCAGCGTGTTGGCGACGTGGGTGCGGTAGTTGCGGGCGAACCAGATCTTGTACATGCCGTTGTCGAGGCAGACGATGCCGTCTTCCGGCATCACCGCCCGCACGTCGTGCACGAGGCGCTGGGGCGTGACCGGGAAACGGTCCTCCTCGGCCCGGTCGTTGATGCGGGCGAGGATGCGCTGGCGCAGGTCGAGCAGCCCCGGCTCCGGGTCGAGCCGCCCGCCGAGCCGGTCGGCGAGGGCCGTGACGGTCGCCCCGATATCGCCCACCACCTCGGCATCGGGATGGAAGACCTGCTCGACGCTGGCCGAGACGTAGCCGACATGGATCACCCGCGGCCCGCCCGCGACCCGGCCCATCAGGAAGGGCGGCTTCTCGACGGTGTCGTGGCCGATCGAGAGGATCAGGTCGGCGCTGTCGATCGCCTCGTGGACGTAGTCCCGCTCGGACAACGCCGCAGTGCCGACATAGAGGTTCGAGCCGCCGGTGACGGCGCCCTTGCCCATCTGGGTGTTGAAGAACGGGATCCGGGTGCGGCGCACGAAGTCGGACAGTGGCTCGACGAGGCGCGGCCGGTTGCCGGCGGCGCCGATCATGACGAGCGGGCGCTTGGCCTGCAGGATCATCGCGGCAGCGCGCTCGATCGCGGCGGGGTTCGCCACCGGCTGGTCGATCGGGTGCGACGGCACCAGGGCGACGTCGGCCTCCTCCGCCGCCACGTCCTCGGGCAGTTCGAGATGAACTGGCCCGGGCCGCTCCTCGGTGGCGACCCGGAACGCGTCGCGCACCAGGGTCGGGATCGAGGCGGCCGACACGATCTGGCGCGTCATCTTGGTGAGCGGGCGCATCGCCGCGATCACGTCGACGATCTGGAACCGGGCCTGGCGGGCGCTCATGATCGGCTTCTGGCCGGTGATCATCAGCATCGGCATCGCGCCGAGATGGGCGTAGGCGGCGCCCGTCGTGAAGTTGAGGGCGCCGGGCCCGAGCGTCGAGATGCACACGCCGGGCCGGCCCGTCAGCCGGCCATGGGTCGCCGCCATGAAGGACGCCGCCTGCTCGTGGCGGGTCAGCACCAATTCGATCGTCGAGGAGCGCAGGGACTCCACGACGTCGAGATTCTCCTCGCCCGGGATGCCGAAGATCCGGTCCACGCCCTCGTTCTCGAGGGCGGCCACCAGCAGGTCGGATCCTTTGGCCATGCGTCCCTTGCCCATCCATTCCCCGGCGATGCGGCCCTCTGCCATGCGGCGCTCCTCGGGGCCTTCGATCGTCGCACCGATCATAGGGACAGATGGGCCTCCGCGACATGCGGAAAAACCTGCCGCGTCGTTCCGCGCCGCGCGCCTTCAGGCCGGCGTCACGGCGCGTTGCTGGCGCTTCGCCCCGTCGCGCTCGTGGTGATGGTATCGGGCGACCAGTCGAAGGCGGTGCCGGCTTTCCCGAGCCGCTCGCCATGGGCGAACAGGGCCCGCATGTAGCCTTGCTCGAACGGCGCCTGCGAGACCTGGGAGAAGCGCTGGTCGATGGTGGCGACGTGGATCGGCGTGCCGGTGCGGGCCGCGAAGGCCTTGGTCACCGCGATGGCGCCGCTGGTCTGGGCCTTGATCATCGCCGAGAGCGAGCGGCCGAGGATGCTCAGGATCGAGCGCTGGGCGACCTGGAAATCCGGTGCCTGCGAGGTGTTGACGACGACGTAGATCGCCGGGGCGGGCAAGCGGTCCTCGCCGGCCGGGGCGCCGGCGACCTGGTCGAGCAGCATGGCGCCGGGGGCGACGAAGAACGGTGCCGTGGCGCCGCCATCGGCATGCATCTCCTGGAAGTGCTTGGCCTTGGGCCCGACGGAGTCGATCATCACCGGCGGGAAGATGCCGGGGATCGCCGCCGAGGCCAGCATCACCTCGCGGAACAGCTTGAGCCCTGCGGGACCGCCCGACGCCGCGATGGCGCCCATGTCCCACAGGATCGGGCGCAGTGAATCGAGCTCGGTGGTCACGACGAGGAGGCGACGGCCCTTGCGGTGCTCCGCCGCCACCGCCTCGAGGAGCGCGGGCGTGACGCTGCGCTCGATGCCGCGCTTGAGCGGCCAGGTATCGGTGAGGCTCTCCTGGCCGCCGCCGAACTCGAACACGTCCGCCGCGGAGGTCTCGGTATAGGCCTTCTCCAGGGCCTCGTCCTGCGAGGCGCCGACGAAGGCGAAGGGGGCGATGAGGGCGCCGGTCGAGACGCCGGTGACGACGCCGAAATCCGGCCGGGTGCCGGCCCGGGTCCAGCCCTTCAGCAGGCCGGCCGCGAAGGCGCCGTTCTCACCGCCGCCGGACAGCGCCAGCCAGGGTTTGCGCGCGGCCATGGCGGCGCCGTCGAGGAAGGCCCGGAACGCCGCCGGAT
>JAEWKL010000430.1 GCA_023386115.1 Pseudomonadota bacterium | reverse complement strand
CCCCGGCCGGGCCCCCCCCGCCCCCCCGCCCCGGAACCGGGACGAATCCGGGCCTGCCCCGTCGTCTCGCCACGGCCGCGCTGCCCTCGACTGGCCATGATCGGGCCGTGATCGCGCCGCCGTTCCGCGATCCGTGGCACGGCCTTGCGATCGTGAGCCGGCGGTGTTTCCCGTTTGCATCACGTCGCTTGTATCTGACTGCGAGGCCGGATGATTGGTTTACGAACCGTATCCGTGCCCCGCCTTCGCCACATTCCGCCCCGAGCTTGACCGCGAGCGCGGCCATACCGGCCGTGCCCGGCAATGCACGACAGGGGCCTGCATGACGCGGAACCGGACTTTCCCCATGACCGCCGCCCTGGCGGTTCTCGCCACGGCGCCGCATCTCGGCGCCTGCAGCCTGATGCCGGCCGGGGTCGACACGACGGGAAGCCTTCCGGACCGCAAGCACCTCGCCGCCGTCACCGGCGCCGACCGGGACTGCCTCGCCCGCGCGATGTACTTCGAGTCCAACCGCTCGAGCGAGGAGGGCCTGCTCGCGGTCGGCACCGTGGTGATGAACCGGCTCGAGGCGCCGGCCTACCCGAACTCGATCTGCGGCGTCGTCGGCCAGAAGCGCCAGTTCGCCACCGGCGTGCTGCACAAGCCGATGCGCGACAAGGAACGCGAGAAGGCCGAGCAGATCGCCGACGCGATCCTCGCCGGCGAGCGCCACGAGAAGGTTGGCGGCGCGATGTTCTTCCACACCGCCGGCTACCGCTTCTCCTACCGCAACATGCACTACGTGGCCTTGGCCGGCGGCAATGCCTTCTACGAGAAGCGCCCCTGGTACGACCGCGAGGGCGCGACGGCGCGTCGGACCCCCTCCGCCACATTCCAGCTCGCTCAAGCCCAGTCCGGCTCGGCCGGCAGCGCCCGCTGGACCTCGCACCCGGTCCGGGTCGCCCGCAACACCCAGCAGACCCCGCTCGCCGAGCTCGGCCCCGCCCGCAACATCTGCCGCGTCGCCGCCGCCGAGACCGGCCGCAGCCCGGGCTGAGTCCCGCTACGTCAGCCGGTCGAGGCGCAGGCGATGGCGCGCATCGGTGAGCCGGCGCGACGCGGCGAGGACCGCCCCCGTCACCCCGAGGCCGCTCGCCCCCGCCAGCAGGAACAGGATCAGGATCTGTGACGCGGCGGCCCCCTGCGGGTCCTGCCCGGCAAGGATCTGGCCGGTCATCATCCCCGGCAGGGTGATCAGCCCCGCCGCCGCCATCTGGTTGAGCACCGGGATCAGCCCGGCCCGGATCGCGCTGCGGATGAGCGGCGCCAGCGCCGCATCCCGGGTGGCGCCCAGAGCCAGGCGCGCCTCGATTCCCCCTCGCTCGCGCCGCACCGCCCCGGTGAAGCCGTTGAGCCCGATCGCGATCCCGCTCATCACCGAACCCAGCACGATGCCGGCGAGCGGGATCAGCGCGTGCGGATCCCACCACGGATCCGGGCGCAAGGCCGCGAGGCCGACCACGACGGCAATCCCCGTCGCCCCCACGGTGACGACGCCGCCGAGCGCGTAGCGCCACGCCCCCCGCAGGGGCCGCTCCTGCCGGGCGCCGATCTCGTAGGCGGCGGCGAGCGCCATCACGGCGACCACCCCGACCACCGGCCCCGGCGCCCCAAGGCCGAACACCGTGCGCAACACCAGCCCGACCAGGGTGAGCTGCGCCACCAGCCGGCAGGCCGCCACCAGGATCGTGCGGGCGAGCCCGAGGCCCAGGGCCGCCGACAGGGCGGCGTTGACGAGGACGAAGGCCACCCCGAGGGCGAGGTCGAAGGGTCCGGGCGTGAGCGGTCCTGGTGTCATGGGGTCCTGGTGTCATGGAGCCCTGATGTCATGGGGGCCTGATGTCATGGGGGCCTGGCGACGGGATCAGGCCGACCAGATCATGCGGGGCGCCCGCCCGCCACGGCGAGCCGGCGGGTAGTCAGGCGCGCCACCTGGGCGGGATCGTGCGAGACGAGGACGAGGCTCAGCCCGGCGGCGCGGCGTCCTTCGAGCACCGCCTCGGCGCCCCGGACGCTCTCGGGATCGAGGGAGGCGGTCGGCTCGTCGAGGAGCAGCACGCGGGGCCCGCCGGCGAGCGCCCGCAGCAGGGCGAGGCGCTGGCGCTCGCCGGTGGAGAGCCGCGCCACCGGCCAGCCAAAAACCTCCGGCGGCAGGAGCAGGGCCGCCCGCTCCGGGGCGAGGCGGGCGGGCGCGTCGGCGGAGAAATGCTCGGCCACGCTCTCGGCCCACCATCCCGCTTCAGCGGCGAGGTAGGTCACCTGCCGGCGCCAGAGCGGCGCCGGCATCGCCTCCCGGTCGATCCCATCGAGGCTGACCCGGCCCTCGGACGGGTCGAGATCGGCGATCATGCGCAGCAGCACGCTCTTGCCCGCGCCCGATGGTCCGGTGACCGCGCAGGCCTCGCCTGCTGCCAGCACGAGGTCGAAGGGCCCGAAACGGTCGCGGCGGAGGGACTCGATGCGGAGCATGGGCGGCGCGGCGGCGGATTCCCATCGGTGTGCGGGAGGAGGGCGAGGAACGCAACGGCTCCGCTGCGGTTTGAGTGAGCCATGGACGAATCGGGAGCATGAAACGTGGCAGCAGCAGCGGGAACGGCGCGGAAAGCTGGCACGGGCGTGGTGCGCAGCGACGTGCCGGCCCGGATGGACCGGCTGCCCTGGAGCCGCTTCCACCTGCTGCTCGTCATCGCGCTCGGCATCACCTGGGTGCTCGACGGGCTCGAGGTCACCATCGTCGGGGCGATCGGCCCGGTGCTGCAGGACAAAAGGGCGCTCGGCCTCACCATCCAGCAGATCGGCGGGGCGGCCTCGTTCTACGTCGTCGGCGCCGTCGTCGGCGCCCTGGTCTTCGGCTGGCTCACCGACCGGTTCGGGCGCCGCCTCGTCT
>JAEWKL010000270.1 GCA_023386115.1 Pseudomonadota bacterium | reverse complement strand
CGGGGCTGCGCCCGGCGCCCCCCCGGGCGCCCCACGCCAAGGATGTCATGACGGTCGCCTGGACTCAGGCCTCCGTCAGATCGAGATCTCGTATTGCTTGTTGTCCCGCGGGTTCTTGATCAGGTTGCACACCGCCGCGGTGTCCTGGGGCTTCGCATCGGGATAAGTCTCGCGCACCACCCACTTGCGATCCTTGACCGCCGCCAGGTAGGCGTTGCGGGTGACGTGGTGGGTGGCGTGATCCACCGTGACCTTGCCGGTCGGACCGTCGCAGGACAGGCCCGTCTCCAGGGCCTCGGTCACCGCCATGCGGTCGATGGAACCCGCCTTCTTCACCCCCTCGACCCAGAGATAGAACCCCTCGTAGGTCGCCGCCGCCAGCTCGCTGATGTAGGGAATGCTCGGCGACTGCTTCTTCAGCTTGGCGACGTAGGCCGTGCTCGCCGGGGTCGTCAGCTCCTCGAAATAGCCGTAGGCGCCGAGCACGCCGTCGCTCTCGGCGGCGTTGAGGGTGCTCGGCTCGTTGACGAGGCCGAAGGTGGTCGAGGCGATCGGGATCTGGCCCTTCATCCCGGCCGAGGTCCATTGCCGGTAGAACGCCGTGTGGTTGCCGCCGACCAGGGCCGAGAGCAGCAGGTCGGGCTTCGCCGCCTGGATCTTCGAGATCGTCGGGCCGAAATTCGTCACATCGAGCGGGAAGAAATCGACCGAGACCGTCTCTCCGCCCTGATCCTTGACGTATTTCTGCATCCATTTGGCGGTGATCTGGCCGTAATTGTAGTCGGCAGCGATGATGTAGACTTTCTTCTTGTCCTTCCCCATCGCATACGGCACCAGTTTCTCCACCGTCTGGGCCGGGGTGGTGCCGGTGCAGAAGGTGTTGCGGTCGCAGACCCCGCCCTCGTACAGCACGTTGTAGAAGTACAGCACACGGAAGCGGTTGAAGGTCGGGCGGACCGCCTCGCGCGAGGCGGAGGTGATGCCGCCATGAACCACCGCCACCTTGTCGCGTACGGCGAGCTGCTGGGCGTATTGCGAGTACATCTGGATGTTGGACTGCGTGTCGTAATGTACGAGCTGCAGCGGCCGACCAAGCAGGCCGCCGGCGGCGTTCACCTCCTCGATCCCGAGCTTCAGGCTCTCGACCATCGGCGTGCCGGAGGCGGCGATCGGCCCGGACTGGTCGTGCAGCGAGCCGACCAGGATCGGCGTCTCTCCGCGGGCGGACCGGAGCAAGGCCGGCATGGCCAGGGTGGAAAGCGGAACGGCAGCCGCACTGCGGAGGAGGTCACGACGCGAGAGGGCCATCCGGATCCGGGCTCCTGTGCAGCACGAGGGCGATGCCGACGACCGGAGGGTAGAAGAGGCGCGACCGCCGGCGCTTGCCTGCACTGACCAAAAAATTGGACTCGCCGTGCCAGGGAGCGGGATGCGGCGCCCCGGGGGCCGACCGGACGTTCTTCTCCACCATCGTCGGACCAGAGAATTTCATGCTACCATTGGCCTCCTATTTAGACGATTTTACTTATATCTGCGCCGTTCTTGCGCTGCCGCAGGAGGATGCCCTAAGCGGGCACGATTCCTCCCGACAGACGGCCGGCCATGACCATCACGCGACGCAGCATCCTCGGGGCCGCCCCGGTCCTCGCCGCCGGTGCCGCCCTCGGAGACGTGACGCCGGCGCTCGCTGAAGGCCGCGCCGCGCCGCTGCGGGTCGGCGTGATCCCGATCCTCGCCGCCGCACCGATCTACGTCGCCGAGAAGGAGGGTTGGCTGAAGCAGGCGGGCCTGTCGCTCGCCGTCACGACCTTCGAGTCGGGCCCGAACATGATCCAGGCCCTAGCCTCGGGCACCCTCGACGTCTACGTCGCCGGCGTGGCACCGCTCGGCGTCGCGCGCTCGAA
The DNA here is from genome assembly GCA_023386115.1 of Pseudomonadota bacterium. Classification (GTDB taxonomy): domain Bacteria; phylum Pseudomonadota; class Alphaproteobacteria; order Rhizobiales; family Beijerinckiaceae; genus Methylobacterium. Next base: position 1,941 of record JAEWKL010000270.1, on the reverse strand, counting down.
GGGCATCGACGTGAAGGTGGTGGCCGCCACCTCGGTCGAGGAGAACGTGTTCGTTGCCGGCCCGAAGCTCGCCCGCTTCGCCGAGACAGGGGTCGCCCCCGCCGAGGTTTTCAAGCGCTACCGCGAATCTGCCGGCACCCCGGCGCGGCTCGCCACCCAGCCCCTCGGCTCGGTGCCCAACACCACCCTCCAGCACTGGCTCTGGGAGGTGGCGAAGGCCGACCCGAAGGACGTGACGATCATCTCGATGGGGATCGACGCGACCCAGCAGGCGGTGCTCGCCGGCGCGGTCGAGGGCGGCATCCTGCGCGAGCCCGCGGTCTCGATCGTCACCGGGCGCAACCCGGCGATCCGCCTGATGGCGCTCGGCGGCGAGATGTTCCCGAACCAGCCCGGCACCGTGGTCGCGGTGACGCGCGCACTCCTCGACAAGGAGCCCGAGGTCGCCCAGGCGATCGTGACCGGCATCGTGCGGGCGGTCGCGCTGATCGGCCGCGAGCCGGAGCGCGTCGCGCCGGTGATCGAGGCGTCGCTGGGCAAGGGCCTCGTCGACACCGCCACCATCCGCCGGGCGCTCGCCTCGCCGGCGACGCGCTTCTCCGCCGATCCCCGCACCATCGTCGAGGCGACGGCGGCGATGCAGCGCTACCAGGTGAAGATCGGGGCGCTGGAGCGCGAGGTGCCCCTCGACGGGCTGTTCGAGCCGCGCCTCTACGAGCGCGCCGTCGCGGGCAAGTGAGAACCCGCAAGTGAGAACCCGATTGTGAGACGCATCCCGTGAGATCCCGCCCCGCGGCGTTGCTGCTCCCGCTCCTGGGTCTCGCCGCCTTCTTCGCCCTGTGGGAGGCCGTGCCCCGCTTAGGCCTCGTCAACCCGGCCTTCCTGCCGCCGCCCTCGGTGTTGCCGGAGGCCTTCCTGCGCGAAGTGCGCTCCGGCCAGTGGCTGACGGCCATCGGCGGCAGCCTCGGGCACTACCTCGTCGGCCTTGGCCTCGGCATCGGCCTCGGCATCGCCGCCGGCACGCTGACGGGGATGTCGCGCGCGGCCGAGGGGCTGACCGCCTGGGTGGTCCGAGTGCTGCGGCCGGTTCCGGGCCTCGCCTGGGTGCCCTTCGCCATCATCTGGTTCGGGGTCAGCCCGGAAGCGGCCCTGTTCATCGTCGCGATCGGGGTGTTCTGGATCGTCTATTTCGCGAGCCACGGGGCGATCCGCGGCGTCGACCGCGACCTGATCGAGCTCGCCGCCGCCTTCGGCTTCCGTTCCGCGCCCGAGCGCCTGGTCACGGTGGTGTGGCCGGCGGCGATGCCCGGCATCCTGGTCGGCGTGCGCACCGCCATCGGGCAGGCCTGGATGGCGGTGGTGGCGGCCGAGATCTTCGGGGTCGCGGGCCTCGGCCAGCGGATGATGCAGGCCTCGACCCTGCTCGCGACCGACATCGTGGTCGTCTACATGCTCACCATGGCGCTCCTCTACGGCGTGTTCGACGCCGCCTTCACCGCCCTCCAAGGCTGGATGCTCAGATGGCGGGCCTGATCGCGATCCAGGGCCTCGCCCTCACCTTCACCCGCGACGGCGCCCGCACCACGGTGCTCTCCGGCCTCGACCTCGATATCGAGCCGGGCGAGTTCCTGGCGATCGTCGGCGCCTCCGGCGTCGGCAAGTCGACGCTCCTGCGGGTGATCGCCGATCTGGTGAAGCCCAGCGCCGGCACCGTCTCGGTCAGCGCGCCTGAAGCAGGCCGCCGGGCGGTCGCCCTGGTGTTTCAGGATTCACGCCTGCTGCCCTGGCGCCGGGTCCTCGACAACGTCGCCTTCGGGCTCGAGAAGCTGCGCCTGCCCCGGGCCGAGCGGCGTCGGCGGGCGCAAGCCGCCCTCGACCGGGTGGGCTTGCGCGCGCTCGCCGGGCGCTGGCCGTTCCAGCTCTCCGGCGGCCAGCGCCAGC
>JAEWKL010000262.1 GCA_023386115.1 Pseudomonadota bacterium | reverse complement strand
GATCAGGCCGGCGCCGGTGATGCCGGTGAGCAGGCTGCCGGCGAGCCAGCGCAGGTTGAGGGCCTGCCGCGGCGGCCGCGACGCAGCGGCGGAGCCGGAGAGGGAAGGCGCGTCGACGAGAACGGACAACGAATCGGGCCCTGACTCAGGCGGAGGGGAGGGACCGCCCTTGGCGCCGAAACCGTGACCGTTTTGAGACGCAGACACCCTCCTCAGGCGCCCTCCCCGAGGCGGCTGCGGTCCCTACTCCGCCGCGGCCCTGGGCGCGTAGCCGAGCCGCGTGTTCAGCTCGTCGATCAGCGAGGCGGCGGCCTCCGCGATGACGGTGCCGGGCGGGAAGATCGCCGAGGCACCAGCCTGGCGAAGCGCCGTGAAGTCGCCCGGCGGGATCACGCCGCCGACCACGATCATCACGTCGGGCCGCCCGGCCTCGTCCAGCGCCCGCTTCAGCTCCGGCACCAGGGTCAGGTGGCCGGCCGCCAGCGACGAGACGCCGACGATGTGGACGTCGTTCTCCACCGCCTGGCGCGCCGCCTCCTCGGGAGTGGCGAAGAGCGGGCCGATATCGACGTCGAAGCCGAGATCGGCGAAGGCGGAGGCGATCACCTTCTGGCCGCGATCGTGCCCGTCCTGGCCCATCTTGGCGACGAGGATACGGGGACGGCGCCCATCCGCCTCCTCGAAGGCCTCGACCTGCCCGCGCACCCGCTCGACCGCCGCCGACATGCCGCCCATCTCCCGCTTGTAGACGCCCGAGATCGCCCGGATCTCGGCCCGGTGCCGGCCCCAGGCCCGCTCCAGCGCCTCCGAGATCTCGCCCACCGTGGCCTTCTCCCGCGCCGCCTCGACGGCGAGCGCGAGGAGATTGCCGCTGCCCTCTCTGCCGGTACCTTTGGCGGCCTCGGTCAGGGCCGCGAGCTTCGCGTCCACCGCCTGCCCGTCGCGCTCGGCCCGCAGGCGCTTGAGCTTGTCGATCTGGAGCGTGCGGACGTTGCCGTTGTCGACGCGAAGCAAGTCGATCGCCCGGTCGCCGTCCGGCTTGTAGCGGTTGACGCCGACGATGACCTGCTGTCCCGAATCGATCCGCGCCTGGGTGCGGGCCGCCGCCTCCTCGATGCGCAGCTTCGGGATGCCGGCCTCGATCGCCTTCGCCATGCCGCCTAAGCCCTCGACCTCGCGGATATGGGCGGAGGCCCGGGCGACGAGATCCTGCGTCAGCCGCTCGACATAGTAGGAGCCGCCCCACGGATCGATGATCCGCGTCGTGCCGCTCTCCTGCTGCAGGAAGAGCTGGGTGTTGCGGGCGATGCGGGCCGAGAAGTCGGTGGGCAGCGCCAGCGCCTCGTCGAGGGCGTTGGTGTGCAGCGACTGGGTGCCGCCCTGCGTCGCCGCCATCGCCTCGAGGCAGGTGCGGGTGACGTTGTTGAACACGTCCTGGGCGGTCAGCGACCAGCCGCTCGTCTGCGAGTGGGTGCGCAGGGCCAGGGACTTGTCGGATTTCGGGGAGAAGTCCTTCACCAGGGAGGCCCAGAGCAGGCGCGCCGCCCGCATCTTGGCCACCTCCATGAAGAAGTTCATCCCGATCGCCCAGAAGAACGACAGGCGCGGAGCGAACTTGTCGATGTCGAGCCCCGCCGCCATCCCGGCGCGGATATACTCGACGCCGTCGGCCAACGTGTAGGCCAGCTCGAGGTCTTGCGTCGCTCCGGCCTCCTGCATGTGGTAGCCGGAGATCGAGATCGAGTTGAACTTCGGCATATGGGCCGAGGTATAGGCGAAGATGTCCGAGATGATCCGCATCGACCCGGCCGGCGGGTAGATGTAGGTGTTGCGGACCATGAACTCCTTGAGGATGTCGTTCTGGATCGTGCCGGCGAGTTTTTCCGGGGCGACGCCCTGTTCCTCGGCCGCGACGATGTAGAGGGCGAGCACCGGCAGCACCGCGCCATTCATCGTCATCGACACGGTCATCTGGTCGAGGGGAATCCCCGAGAACAGCGTCCGCATGTCGTAGATCGAATCGATCGCGACGCCCGCCATGCCGACATCGCCCGAGACGCGCGGGTGGTCGGAATCGTAGCCGCGGTGGGTGGCGAGGTCGAAGGCGACCGAGAGCCCCTTCTGCCCGGCCGCGAGGTTGCGGCGGTAGAAGGCGTTCGAATCCTCTGCCGTGGAGAAGCCGGCATATTGCCGGATCGTCCAGGGCTGGGTCGCGTACATGGTCGGGTAGGGGCCGCGCAGGAACGGCGCGATTCCCGGATAGGAGCCGGCGAGGTCGAGCCCCTCCCGGTCCTGCGGGCCGTAAGCCGCCTTCACCGGAATCCCTTCCGGGGTCATCCAGGGCTCGGCGGCGGTCGCGGCGGGACTGGCGGCCGCGGCCGGCGCGAAGGCGATTTCCGAGAAATCCGGGATGCGGGTCATCGGCCTGCGGCTCTCGTTGCTGGCGTTCCTTGTCGATGGACTTATAGGGGCGGGTGCCGCTGCGGCCAATGGGAGGAAGGTGGGTCCTTCACGAAACGGCCGCAGGGACGCGACCGGTCCCCGATCGGCCCCTGTTCGCAGACAGCCGGGACCGACACGCGCGGCGGTCACGTGGAGAGCGCGAGCAGGGTCCGGGTGATGCGCGTGACGAACGGGTCGCCGGCCGCTTCGCCGCGGCGCCGCGCGGCGTCGGTCAGGGCGCGCGCGACGGCGCAGAGGTCGTCGGCGAGGGCGTCCG
>JAEWKL010000173.1 GCA_023386115.1 Pseudomonadota bacterium | reverse complement strand
CCCTGCGGCACAACACGGGCGTCGTGCGGAGGTTGCGGGTGGCGCGCCACCCCGCTTCGCCCGCTCAAGGGCGTCGGCGACGACGTGAGCCAACGGTCCGGCGCCACGCCCCGCCGCCGGGCGGCGGGGATTACCGGCCCTGGATCCGTCAGGCGCGGCGCAGGCTGTCGCAGAGCGATTGCGAGATCTCGTTGGACCTCGCCGCGAGGACGGAGAGGAGAGTGTCGCTGAGGCCGTGCGAGGCCTCCGAGACGCCCTGCAGGTAGACGTGGGGCTCGAACTCCGCGCAGGCCGGGATCCGGTAGCGGCGATCCGGGCCCGGCCCCCGCAGGTAGGGCAGGATCGTCTCCAGGAAGGCGGGGCGCGCATTGCGCTCGTAGCCGGTCGCGAGGACGACCGCGTCGTAGGAGCGGCGCTGGCCTGTGCCGGTGTAGAGGTCCGTGGCCTCGACCGCGAGGCCGTGCCCGGCGGCCGCCACGGCGTCGATCCGGCTGCGGGGCATCAGGGCGATCCGCGCCTCGCCCTCGACCCGCTGCTCGTAGAGGATCTTGTAGAGCGCATCGAGCAGGTCGGGATCGACGACGGCGTAGTTGGTGTTGCGGAACGCCTGCACCAGCGCGGCGCGCTTGTCCTCGGGCTGATCGTAGATGAAGTCGGTGAAGGTCGGATAGAAGATCTCGTTGACGAAGGGCGAGCTGTCGGACGGCTTGAGGGCGTGGCCGCGGAACACCAGGGCGACGGCCGCGCCGGGAAACCGGCCATGCAGGTCGACCGTGATCTCGGCCGCACTCTGTCCGCCGCCGATCACCGCGATCCGGGCGCCCTCCCGGTCGAGGCCGATGGTCCCGATCCGGTCGAGGTAGCGGCTCGAGTGGATGAGGCGCGGGTGGTCGCTCCACGCGGCGAACACGGCCGGGATGTGGGGGGAGCCTCCGACCGCCACGACGATGTGGCGGGCCCGCCGCAGGACCTCCCGGCCGCTCTCCGTGCGGGAGATCACCCGCAACGACCGGACCGGCCCGTCACGACGGTCGGGCTCGACCGCGACGACGGTCTCGCCGTAGGAGCACCGGTCGGCGAAGTGGCCGGCGACCCAGCCGAGATAGTCGTTGAACTCGACGCGGCTCGGATAGAACGTCCTGCAATTGGCGAAATGCTCCAGCCGCCCCTTCTTGTGCAGGTAGTTGATGAAGGTGAGCGGGCTGGTCGGGTCGCGCAGCGAGACGAGATCCTTCAGGAAGGAGATCTGCATGTCGCTGCCCGGCAGCAGCATGCCGCCGTGCCAGGTGAAGCGCGGCTGACGCTCGATGAAATGCGCGTCGAGGCCGGCGCCCCGGCGCGACACCTCGTCGAGGGCGATGGCGAGCGCGAGGTTCGACGGGCCGAAGCCGATGCCGATCACGTCGTGCTCGGGGGCGTCATCCGCCATCATCGGCCCTCCTCCGCCCGGGCGGCCGGCCGCCAGAGGCGATCGCCGAAGAAGCGCTCGCGCAGGAGCATGACCAGCATCGCGCGCTTGTGCGGAAAGCTGAAGGTCTTCAGCTTGGCGAATCCGGAGACGTCGAGGTTGCGGATCTGCTGGGTATGGCTCGCGGCGGGCTCGCCGACGATCCGCTCGGTGCGCGGGTCGTCGAGGAAGAGGTAGTGCATCAGCGACGGCAGCCAGGCCGAGATGTAGGCCTTGCCGCGGAACGCGTCCTCGCCCACGGCGACGTGCCAGCCCCGGTCGTGGTCGCCGGCATCGTAGAACGGGGCGATGCGGTTCTCCTTCGCCCAGTAGATCTCGAAATAGCCGAACGGCCTGTCGCCGAAGCAGCCGATCAGCGGGAGCATGTGCGGATCGGCGAGCAGGGCCGAGAGGTAGGCGCGGTGCTCCGCCTCGCTGCCCGCCTCGCTCCAGATCGCGGCGACACGCGGGTCGTTCATCCAGCGGTGGAAGAGCGGCAGGTCCGCGAGGGTGAGCGCGCGGAACGACACCGCCTCGCCGAGCCACGGGATGTGACGGGCATAGACCAGCCCCTCGGGCTTGGGCGGGCGGCTGGGATGGCGCCGGTCTCCCGTCGTCACATAGTCGAGAGGGTAGGGGGGAACATGCGGATCGGCGAGCCAGGGGTCGCGCCGCTGCATCGCGGTCTCGGGGCGGATGCACACGGCTCCGGCCTCCGGCCGCGCGAGCCCGTGCGCGACGAGGTGGCGGGCGAGCGCCTCGTCGGGATCGAGCGCGAGCCGCAGGCCCTCGCGCTCGGGCTCCCAGCCGAACACCGCCTCGGCAATGGCCGCAAGGGCACGGGTGTCGACGGCCGGATCCCCCGTCGCTCCGTCCACGACCAGAGCGGGCCCGGCGCCCCGCCCGGCCTCGTCCGGATGCAGGGACAGGAGCGGGCGGTGCCGGCAGGTGGCGGCGATCCGGGAATCCTGCCGCTCGACGACGATGGGAGCGCCGCTGCCCGCCAGGCAGAGCGTGACGGCGGCCGGCGCTGCGGCGGCACTCTCGATCATCGGTGTGTTCCTCGCGATCAACAAGCGGGTTTGCGGGATCAGCAGGGGGTTCGCGCGGGCATCCCGGGGCGGAGGGACGAGCCCGGGGCGGTCCCCGGAGGATCGTCGCCTCGCGTCGTCGCGCGTGACCCTGGGGTCTCGTCGGCGACGATCCGGCCGGCCTCGATCCGGACGATGCGATCCGCCGCGTCGAAGAAGCGGTCGTCGTGCGAGATCACCACGATGGTCTTGCCCAGGCGCTTCAGGTCGGGCAGCAGCTCGGCGTAGAAGACGCGCCGGAAGGCCGGGTCCTGATCGGCGGCCCATTCGTCGAACACCAGGACGGGCCGGCCTTCGAGCCAGGCGTTCAGCAGGGCGAGGCGCTTGCGCTGCCCGGTGGAGAGATCGAGCGTCGTCAGGACACCGTCCCGGATCCCGACCTTCCCGGCGACCTCCAGCCGCTCCAGGTAGTGCGCGGCCTGCGCCGGCAGCGTCCCGGGCCCGGCGAGATCCTCGAACAGGTAGTAGTCCGAGAAGACCGTCGTGAAGAGCTGCCGGTACTCGTCCCGCGTCGCGGCGGTGACCGCGGCCCCGTCGAGCAGCAGATCGCCGGACTCGGGCACGTAGAGGGCGAGCAGGAGCTTGATCAGGGTGGTCTTGCCCGAGCCGTTCTCGCCGACGACGAAGACGGTCTCGCCCGCCTCCACCCGCAGGTCGACGGGCCCGAGCACGAAGCCCTTCGCGCCCTCGACCGCCGGGAAGGCGTAGGTGGCGCCCCGCAGCGCGATGGACCGGATCGTCCGGGGCCCGGGATCCGCCCCGCGCGCGGTGGGGTCGGGCGAGAGGCCCGGCACGAGGCCGGGTTCCGGGGTCGCGAAGCGATCGGACAGGTCGGCGACGCGGCGCAGGGCGACGAGGGCGCGGCCCATGACCGGCAGCGTCGCGATCACCTGGTCGACCGGGCCGCGCATGTAGAGGAGCACGAGGACGAAGCCGCTGACCGTGTCGGCGTCCATCTCCGGCCAGACGAGCTGACGCAGCGCCAGCGTCGCCCCGACCACCGCGAAGAACAGGACCGTCCCGAACGCCCGCGCGGTCACGAACAGCACGATGGCGTGGATCTGCCGGTCGCGGATGTCGTCGATCGCGTCCCGCAGCAGCGCCGCGTGGCGGTGCCGGCGCCCCCGGTGCAGCCGCAGCTCCTTCGCGCCCTCGGTGATGGCGCGGTACTGCGTCTGGAGCCGGTCCTCGCCGGCGCGGGCCGCGACGAAGCCCGCGACACCCCGCATCTGCGCGTAGGCCTGGGCGCAGACGCCGACGGCGACGGCCAGCGCGACGATCCCGAACAGGGCCGGCGACAGCAGGGCGAGGTAGGCCAGGCACCCGGCCGTCACCGTGAGGGCGACCGCGAGGGTCGAGAGCGCGAAGGCGACATCGCTGATCGTGTCGACGTCCCGGGTCAGCACCGGGATCAGGCGGTGGAGCCGGTAGCGCTCCAGCGCGTCGATCGGAGCGGCGAGGATCCGGTCGGCCAGGGCCTTGCGCAGGGTCGCGACGACGCGCTGGCCGACGACGTTGGCGCCGATGTCGGAGCCGATCGATCCGATCAGCGTGAGCAGGCAGAGGCCCACGAAGGCGGCCAGCAGGCCGGTCCCGTCGGCGGCCGCACCGTGCAGCCCCCGATTGACCAGGGCGAGGAGCCCCGCGACGCTCAGGCCGCCCAGGGCGCCGAGCGCCGCGCAGGCGACGATCACCCCGGCATAGGGGCGCACGAGCCCGAGCACGAGGCCTGCGGGACTGCTGGAGAGGGGGGCCGTCATGGGCTGGCGGGCGCGCTCCGGGCGGACTCGGTGTGGGGATGTCGGCCCGGACGCTATCGGCGTCAGGGCAAAATGACAACCTCACACCAAGGCAAATCGACCCATGTTTCAAGTATCTTAATTAGAATTATTATATTTACACTTAGAATATCAAAATATATCGGGAGAATTTTTGCCGTCTGTGTTGAGACGTGGCCGCCCTTATGTTAGGGCGTGCGGCCTCGCCGGATGAAGCGACGTCGCGGCGGGCGCGCCGCGGCCGCCGGAGCCGCGATCCGCCGATGATCGAGGGTCATACCGAGACATGCGCGACACCCTCCCCAGCCGGGATCTCCTGCACAGCCGGGATCTGCTCGACGTCCTGCTCGCCGGGCGCCGGCGGTTCGTCGCCGTGGCGCACCGGATCCTCAAATGCCGCGCCCGCGCCGAGGACGTGGTGCAGGACGTCGCCCTGGTCCTGTGCCAGGACCGGATGATTCCGGAGATGCGCCATCCCGAGGCCTATCTCGTCCGGATGATCCGCAACCTCGCGATCGATTCCCTGCGCCGCGACGGCGTCGAATGCCGGCTCCTCGCCCCGATCGCGGCGGCCGAGCACGCCGCCAGCCCCTGCGCCTGCCCGCAGGAGCGACTGGAGGCCTGCCAGGCGCTCCGGGCGGTCGTGGCGGCCCTCGACCGCGCCCCGC
>JAEWKL010000018.1 GCA_023386115.1 Pseudomonadota bacterium | reverse complement strand
ACCCACGGAAGGCCGAACGAGACCAACGCCCATCCGCACGCCACCGAGCGCCTGGCCGTGGTGCATAACGGCATCATCGAGAACTTTCGCGAGCTGAAGGCCGAGCTCGCCGCCGAGGGCTGCGTCTTCGAGACCGAGACCGACACCGAGGTGGTGGCCCAGCTCGTCAGCCACCTGATGCGGACGGGCCTCGGGCCGCTCTCCGCCGTCGAGGCGGCTCTGCCGCGGCTTCGCGGCGCCTTCGCCCTCGCCTTCCTGTTCGCCGGCGAGGAGGACTTTTTGATCGGCGCCCGCCACGGCGCTCCGCTCGCGATCGGCTTCGGGGACGGCGAGACCTATCTCGGCTCCGACGCGCTGGCGCTCGCCCCCTTCACCGACGAGATCACCTATCTCGACGAGGGCGACTGGACCATCCTGACCCGCGACGGCGCCGAGATCCGCGACGCCGCCGGCACCATCGTCGCCCGCCCGCGCCAGAAGATCGCGACGCAGGCCTTCCTGGTCGACAAGGGCAACTATCGCCACTTCATGGCCAAGGAGATCTACGAGCAGCCGGAGGTGGTGGGCCGCACCTTCGCCCACTACGTCGACCTGGCCGCGGGCCGGGTCGCCCTGCCGGAGGCGCTGCCCTTCGACTTCGCCAAGCTCAGCCGCCTCTCGATCACCGCCTGCGGCACGGCTTACTATGCCGGGCTCGTCGCCAAGTACTGGTTCGAGAAGCTGGCGCGTCTGCCAGTCGAGATCGACGTCGCCTCAGAGACCCGCTACCGCGAGCCGCCGCTGGAGAAGGGCGGCCTGACGCTGGTGATCTCGCAATCGGGCGAAACGGCCGACACCCTGGCCTCGCTCCGTTACGCAACATCACAGGGCCAGCACACGCTGGCGGTGGTCAACGTCCCGACCTCGACCATCGCGCGAGAGGCCTCCGCGGTGGTGCCGACGCTCGCCGGCCCGGAGATCGGCGTCGCGTCCACCAAGGCGTTCTCCTGCCAGCTCACGGTGCTGCTCTGCCTGGCGCTGGCGGCGGGCCGGGCGCGCGGCACCCTCGACGAGGCCGAGGAGAAGCGCCTCGTCGACGCGCTGATCAAGGTGCCGGGCCTGATGGCCGAGGCGCTCAAGCGCGAGGACGAGATCGAGGTTCTGGCTCGCGAGATCGCCAAGGCGCGGGACGTGCTCTATCTCGGCCGCGGCACCGCCTATCCGATGGCCCTCGAAGGTGCGCTGAAACTGAAGGAAATCTCCTACATTCACGCCGAGGGCTACGCGGCCGGCGAGCTGAAGCACGGGCCGATCGCCCTGATCGACGACGCGGTGCCGGTGATCGTGATCGCCCCGCATGACGCGACCTTCGAGAAGACCGTCTCGAACATGCAGGAGGTGGCGGCCCGCGGCGGCAAGATCGTGCTGATCGGCGACGCACGCGGCGCCGACGCCGCCGGCCTCGACACCCTGGCCACCCTGATGATGCCGGATCTCGATCCCGTCGTGGCCCCGATCGTCTACGCCGTGCCGGTGCAACTCCTCGCCTACCACACCGCCGTGGTGCTCGGGAAAGACGTCGACCAGCCGCGCAACCTGGCGAAGTCCGTCACGGTGGAGTGAAAACGCCGGTGGCAAAATCCGCCCTCGCCCTTGGCGTACGAGCGCAGTGAAGCAAGCGTATGGATCTTTGCAAGCGGCTGCAATCGGTCCGAGCCTGTCGCACCCGGTTGAGACAATGATACAAATTGCGCTAAGAGCGTCTAATAGAACCGGTTGTGGCGCCTTGGGATGGGATGGCGAAAGAGCTTCTTGCCGATGGCCTGTAGGCCGTGATCGCACCGTTGCTGCCGCCCGAGCGGGCCAAGCCGAAGGTCGGTCGCCCGCGAATATCTGACCGCGCGGCGCTGACGGGCATCCTGTTCGTGCTACGCTCGGGCACGCCCTGAGAGTTGCTGCCCCAAGAGATGGGCTGCGGTTCGGGCATGACATGCTGGCGGCACCTGTACGACGGGCAGAAGGCCGGGGTCACATCGGCGACTGCGAAGCGGCCGGATCACCGGGATCGTCGATCTGCAGGCGGCGATCAAGCGCATCATCGCCGAGCACAACGAGCGGCCCAGGCCCTTCATCTGGACCAAGCCGGCCGCCGCCATTCTCAACAGTCAGGCTGCACCTTCCGTATGAGTCAGTGCACTAGGTCTGAGCGCAGCACGAACAGGATACCGGTGAGCGCCGCACCGCACGCTCGCGCACCTCAGGGGAAAATGGCGCTGTTCACTTCGGCATGGCTCCATCCTCTCAGAAGGGAGAGCCTCCAGAAACCCGGGGCGGTTCAGTTGACATAGGTCGGCCACCGCACAAGATGCAGGGATGCAGGGATGCAGGGGACTTAGCTACATGTGTTACCGCATCGGCGTTTCTCGCTATCGCGGCGAGCTGTACTCCTTCTTTAACCCAGGGGTGACGACGAGTCCGCGGGTCGTACCTTGATCTTCATCGTGACATCAATATTTGCGCCTTGCAAATTTCTCGATATCAAGCCAATCAGTAATGCTATAAAGCCATGTTTATATTTATCTATATTGTATTTTTGGTTTGGAATCGCCTTCTCAAATGTCATTCGAATAGATGCAAGGAGCTGAGCACATCATGCAATATATTGTAATATGCACACTAGGGCGCTCTGGATCTACGCTTCTCCAAGGTATTTTAAACGCCTTCGAGGGATGTTGTGTGCGGGGCGAAAATAATAACTTTTTGTTGGGCATTTACGAAGCCTATCGATCTTTAAAAATAGCCAATAAGATTGGATCTAATGCCTTGCTTCCAACCCACCCGTGGTATGGGGGCAATCATCTAAATCCTGATAAATTTTTGCGCGATTTCGTCAAGATATTTAATGAGCAACTTGCAATCCCCGACGGAACTAGAATTGCTGGTTTTAAAGAAATTCGCTGGCTGCCGAGTCATCTGAGAAAGTATTCTTTGACAGAATATATATATTTCCTGCATGATTTGCTCAAGAACGTCAAATTCGTACTTTTGACGAGAAATTCCGAGGATGTATACAATTCACAGATTAGAGCAGGATTTGATTTGTCTGGACAGGATCTACAATATTTTTCAATGATGGCCGGAAATTTTTACCGTGAAATGAGATCGATTGATCTACCCATCTTTGAACTTGATTATTCCGATATAGTAAATAATTCCTATAAAATTCCTGAAATGTTCGACTTCTTAGAACTTCGATATGACGCTGAAATTGTTAAGTCGGTACTTGAATTCGAACATAGCTATGCTAATTCAAGCAGGCGGTAAAAACCGTTAGCAATTTTATGCTCTCGATCGCGCTTGCTACGGATGCAAGCCTTAGCGCGACATGGGCACTTTGAGGCGGTGTATTGCTTCGTCCCGTGGCTGAGAAGCAGCAGAAGGGAGCCAAGAGCCTGGATGATGTCGACGCGGTGGATCTGAACGCACAGTTGGTGCCGTAGTTGCCCGCGATGAGCCTCGAGGCTCAGCGGCGCTGAGTGCCGCACCGCGATCCCGCCGTTCTAGGTAGGGGACTCATTCGGGTCCATGCGATGACACAGGCAACGAGTGCGACGGCAGCGAGGTAGTTACAGGCCAAGCGGTCGTCGCAGGTCGCGACGCGCCGCCAGTTCTTGAGATGGCCGAACAACCGCTCGATCCGATTGCGCCGCCGGTAGGCGATCCGGCTGCACATATAGGGCACGGTCCGGGTAGCTGGAGACGGTATGGTGGCGATCACCCGGTGGCTCTTAAGCCAATCCCGCAGGCTCTGCGCGTCGTAGGCCCTGTCGGCAATCAGGCGTTTGGGCGGCGCCACGGCCCGCAGCAGATGCAGCGCCATGGTGATGTCAGCCACGTTGCCGGGCGTCAGAGCGAACGCAACCGGTCGGCCACGACCATCCGCCAAGCAGTGAATTTGACTCGTGAAGCCGCCGCGCGAACGGCCGATCGCCTGGCTCCAGGCCCCCTTGATGGATGGCCCGCCCCTCATCCGAGAGCCAGAACAACCGTGCCATCGCGATCCGCCTTCGTCCTGACGAAGGCTTTGGCCCGTCGTTGTGCTCGGCGATGGTGCGGTTGATCGCGGCCGGAAGGTCGATGATCCCGCCGAAGCTGCCCCGCTTCAACCTGCGCCGAGGCAGGGCGGAGACGAAGCCTCCAACCGCCTTCATTCACGAGGTCGAGGTGACGTGGAAGAACCGGCGCGGATGCCGGGCCAGCCCGGCGCGCATCGTCGGGTGCTGGTGGGTGGCGTCGTCGTCCAGGATCACGAGGACCCGCTTGCCGGCTGACCCCGCCGCCTTGATGGTGTTGAGCCCGCGCCGGAACTCGCCGTGGCGGTGACGCGAAAGCGGCGTCACTCCTCCGGGACCAGCCGCCCGGAGACGGTCAGGCACAGGCACACAGCCCCGAGGGTGAATTGCCAGCGACGGATATCGCCGCCGATCGACGCGACCACCGCCTGCCCGATCAGCACCACCCCGATGAGCGGCGGCACGACCGTGAGGGTGAGGCGCAGGATCCTGCGCCACCCCCATCCCGAGGATCCGGCCGCCGCCACGATCAGCCCTCGCCCGGCTGCGGCCCGTCGTAACCCTCGATCACGATGAGGTCGATCTCGGCGCCGCCTTCCTGCCTGGCGCGGGCGGCCTGATACTCGGGCGAGTTCCAGCAGGCGAGCGCCTGCCCGTAGCTCGGGAACTCGATCACCACGTTGCGGGCGCGGCTCGACCCGAGCACCGCCTCGAAGGAGCCGCCGCGCACCAGGAAGCGCCCGCCGAACTTGGCAAAGGCGACGCCGTTGGCCGCGACGTAGTTCTTGTAGGCCTCCGGATTCGAGACGTCGACGCGGCCGACCCAATATCCCTTCGCCATCACGGTTCTCCCTTGGTGTCGCGCCCGTTCTAGAGCGCCACCGCCATCTCGTCGACGATGCGACGCGCCACGTCGCGCGGGTCCGAGGCCCCGGTGATGGGCCGGCCGACGACCACGTGGTCGACGCCGGCGCGGATCGCTTCGGCGGGGGTCACGACCCGCTTCTGGTCGCCGACCGCGGCGCCGGCCGGCCGGATGCCAGGCGTGACGATCAGTCGGTCGGGCCCGATCACCGCCCGCACCTGCGCGGCCTCCGCCGCCGAGCAGACGATGCCGTCGATGCCGATCGCCTTGGCGGCGGCGGCCCGCACCGCGACGAGGTCGGCAACCGTCAGCGCGTAGCCAGCCTCGCGCGCATCCGCGTCGTCGTAGGAGGTCAGCACGGTGACCCCGAGGATCTTCAGGCCGCTCCGCGCCTTGTCGCGCCCGCTCGCCGCCGCCCGCATGGTCTGCGGATAGGCGTGCACGGTCAGGAACGTGGCACCGATCCCGGCGAGCGACTGCACTCCCTCCTCGACGGTGTTGCCGATGTCGTGGAGCTTGAGGTCGAGGAAGACCTTGTGGCCGCCCCGCACCAGGCGCTCGGCGAGGTTCAGGCCGCCGGCATAGCCGAGGCGGTAGCCGATCTTGTAGAAGCTCGCGGCGTCGCCGATCCGGGCGATCAGGCGCTCGGCCTCGTCGGTGCTCGCCATGTCGAGGGCGACGATCAGGCGGTCACGGGGGCTGATGGGCTCGGGCACGGGACCTCCATGGATGTCGTCGGGCGCACCCATCACGGAGTCCGGGCCGGAATCAAGCCCGGCTCGCCATACTCTCTGTCGTCCCAGGCTCTGCCGTGCGGCGTCGGGCCGGCGATGCTCGACTTTCGAGATGCCGGGCTCGTCCCCTGCCGTCTTCTCGAACTACAGCCGAAAAAGAATACCGCGACGATAATCGTCGAAAATGCCGCCAACGCAGCGAACGTCAACCTTCCTTCGAGGATCAGATACCCCATGGCGAGGCCGATGGCGGGAACGATTTGATTACTGAAGGAGGCGAAAGTTGCTCCTCAAAGTTTTATGAGCCAGAAATAAGCCCCATAGGCGAGCGCTGTGTTCATTGCGCCGGGGATGATAACGACGATCCAGGATTCCTCGTCTGCGCTTGTTTGGACCTCCCCGCCAAAAAGGAGCAGATTATCAAGATGGAAGCAGAAATCACCATCGTCATCGCGCAGACGAGAATGGAAGAATTCTGCCGCGATGCAAACTTCGACAAGTTGGCTCCGGCGGAATATCCGCAGGCGGCGACAGGGCCGATTTCATGCCCGGGCAGACAATCACGATACGCTCACTGGCCGCCAGGACCGGCACGAGCCCCACCCCCATTCGGGACGCTCTCAACAGGCTGGTGGCGGAGAACGTCCTGCGGGGAGAGGCCAAATGCTCGGTCGTGATTCCGACGCTGTCGGGGACGGAAATCAGGGATCTGAGGAATGTGCGCATCGTCAGCGAATGCTTCGCCACGAAGACGGCATGCGCGAAAATACGCGAGCCCGACCTCGCCGATTCAAGAAGGATTGCAGATCAGCTTGAGGATGCGCGCAGCCACGGTGACGTTGGGCGAGATCTTAACGCGATCTATGAGCTCCAATTCGGGCTGTACAAGATTTCCGACATGCCCTTGTTGCTGACGATCATCGGCAATCTCCGGCTTAAGAGCAGCCCGGACGTGCCGACGGCCTTCCCGGAACATATCGAAAAATCGACGATCTCGCGAGGATATTGGAGGGCCAGATTGTGCAACGCATTGGCGCGTCGCGACATGAATGCTGTCTGACACAAGATAGACCAAGTTATCAATAATGCAATAAGTTATGTCGCAATCGTTTTCGACGCAGAAAAATCATATTATTCTTCATAAACATTGTCACGACTGTAGAACGGCCTCCGATTGTTCGATTTGCGAATTGGGATTGACAGCGCCAAGGGTCACGCTGGCGGCTCCTTCTCCCTGGCCAACCGTCCCACCTCCGCCCGCAGCACCGGCAGGAGTTCCGCCTCGAACCATGGATGCTTCTTCAGCCACGGCGTGTTGCGCCAGGACGGGTGGGGCAGCGGCAGCAGGCGGGGGCGCTGGGGCTCCAAAAAAATCTCGCGCCAGCGCGCCACCGTGCCGGTGAGGCCGCCGGGCCGGCGGCCGAGATGCCATCCCTGCGCGTATTGCCCGATCAAGAGGATCAGCTCGAGGTTCGGAAGGCCGGCGAGCAGGGGCGCCCGCCAGGTCTCGGCGCATTCGCGCCGCGGCGGCAGGTCGCCGCCCTTGGCGTCGTGACCCGGGAAACAGGCCCCCATCGGCACGATCGCGATCAGGTCGGGGTCGTAGAAGGCCGGCTCGTCGAGGCCGAGCCACGCGCGCAGGCGCTTGCCGGAGGGGTCCTGGAACGGCACCCCGCTCTGGAAGGCCCGGTTGCCCGGTGCCTGGCTGGCGATGCAGATCCGGGCGCGGGACGTGCCCTGGACGACCGGCCGCGGCTCGACCGGTAAGGCTGAGCCGTAGCGCGGCGCCTCGCGGCAGAGCCGGCAGGCACGCACCCGCTCGGCGATCGCGGCGAAGTCCGGCGAGGATGAAAAAAGGGTGCGGCTCGCGCCGCACCCTGAAGTCGTCTCGGGTCCAAAACTGGAAGTCATCCCTTTCATATAGGACAGGGGTTAAGGGTGTGGTGCGCGATCACACGCCGCGGAGCGCCGCGAGGTCGAGGGGGAGCGAGCGCAGGCGCTGGCCGGTGGCGGCGAAGACCGCGTTCGAGATCGCCGGGCCTAGCACCGGCACGCCGGGCTCGCCGATGCCGGTGGGGGCAGCGGCCGAGGGCACGATGTGGACCTCGACCTTCGGCATCTCGCTCATGCGGGTCGGCTCGTAGGCGTCGAAGTTCTTCTCCTGCACCTCGCCGTCCTTGAAGGTGATCCGGTTGCGCAGGACCGCCGAGAGCGCGAAACCGACCGCGCCCTCGACCTGGGCCCGGATGATGTCCGGGTTCACCGCGACGCCGACATCGACGGCCGCGACGATGCGGTTGACCCTGACCTTGCCGGCCTCCGCCGTCACATCAGCCACCATCGCCACGTAGGAGCCGAAGGATTCGTGCGCGGCGACGCCGTAGCCGCGGCCGGGCTTCGAATCGCGGGCGCTCCAGCCCGCCTTCTCGGCGGCGAGCGTCAGTGCGGCGGAGAGTCGCGGCGCCTGTTTGAGAAGGCCGAGCCGGTAGGCCACCGGGTCCTGGCCGGCCGCATGGGCCAGCTCGTCGACGAACACCTCCATCGCCTGCGCGGTGTGCGAGTGCCCGACCGAGCGCCACCACAGGACCGGCACTCCCTCGCGGGCATTGTGGACCTCGAACCGGTAGGCCGGCAGGGCGTAGGGCGTGTCGGACGCGCCCTCGACGGTGGTGGCGTCGACCCCGTCCTTCACCATCATCGCCTCGAGCGGCGTGCCGATGATGATCGACTTGCCGACGATGCGGTGCTCCCACCCCGTGATCGCCCCCTTGGCGTCGAGGCCGGCGCGGATGCGGTGATAGGCGGCCGGGCGGTAATAGCCGCCGGTGATGTCGTCCTCGCGGGTCCAGACCAGATGGATCGGGGCCTTCTCGCCGGTGGCCTTCAGGATCGCGGCGGCCTCCGCGATGTAGTCGGCCGAGGCCGTGGCGCGCCGGCCGAACGAGCCGCCGGCCCAGAGCGTGGTGATGCGGATCTTGTCGGCGGTGGTACCGAGGATGCCGGCCGCCACCGCCTGCTCGATGGTCTGGAACTGCGAGCCGGCATAGATCTCGTAGCTACCGTCGGCCGCGCGCTCGATCGTGGCGTTGAGCGGCTCCATCGGGGCATGCGCCAGGTAGGGGAAGCTGAACTCCGCCTCCAGCACCTTGGCCGCGCCCTTGATGGCGCCCGCCGCATCACCCCGCTTCGAGGCGACGAGGCCAGGCTTGTCGGCCATCGCCTTGTAGGCGGCGGCTTGCGACTCGGTCGACTGGCGCTCGGCGCCGGCATCGTCCCAGGTCAGCTTCAGGGCCTCGCGGCCCTTCATCGCCGACCAGGTGTCGCGCGCCACCACCGCGACGCCGCTCGGGATCCGCACCACCTGGACCACGCCCGGCACCGCCTTGGCGGCCGCGTCGTCCACCGATTTCAGCGTCGCGCCGAAGCGGGGCGCGCGGGCGACCAGCGCCGTGAGCTGGCCCGGCCGGCGCACGTCGAGGGCGTATTGCGCGCTGCCGTCGGTCTTCGCGTTCGAATCGAGCCGCGGCAGCTTGGTGCCGATCAGCCGGAAGGCCGAGGGATCCTTCAGCGTCGGGTTCTCGGGGATGGCCTGCACCGCGGCCTTGGCCGCGAAGGCGCCGAAGCGCGCTTGCCTGCCGCTGGCGTGGCGCAGCACGCCCTTCTCGATCCGGATCTCGCCGGCCGGGACCTTCCACTCGTCGGCCGCGGCCGCGACCAGCATCGCGCGGGCGGCGGCGCCCGCCTTGCGCAGCTGGATCCACGAATTCGCCACCGCGGTCGAGCCGCCGGTGCCCTGGATCGGCCCGAAGGCGAGGTTGTTGTAGAGGCTGGCATCGGCCGGCGCGAAGACCGCGCGCATCTGCGCCCAGTCGGCGTCGAGCTCTTCCGCCACGATGGTGGCGAGCCCCGTCGTGTTGCCCTGGCCCATGTCGAGGTGCTTGATCACCACCGTCACGGTGTCGTCGGCGGCGATGCGCACGAAGGCGTTGGGCTTCGCCGGGGCCTTCGACAGGTCGGGGCCGCTATTGGCGCGTGCGCCCTTCGGATCGAGGTGGAGCCCGATCACCAGGGCGCCGCCCGCGGCGGCGGTGCCGCGCAGGAAGGTGCGGCGGGAGGGAACGGCGTCGTTCCGGGTCTTGAGGCTGCGGTTCAGCATGGCGGCGTCCCGGTCAGGCGAGGGAGCGGGCGGCGTCGTGGATCGCCGCGCGGATGCGCTGGTAGGTGCCGCAGCGGCAGACATTGCCGTCCATAGCGGCGTCGATATCGGCGTCGCTCGGCGCCTTGTTCTCCGACAGGAGGCCGATCGCCGACATCATCTGGCCCGACTGGCAGTAGCCGCACTGCACCACGTCCAGCTGACGCCAGGCCGTCCGGACCGCCTCCGCCACCGGGCCGGAGATGCCCTCGATGGTGGTGATCTTGGCCTCGCCGACATCGCCGAGGCGGGTCTGGCACGAGCGCACTGGCTGCCCGTCGAGATGGACCGTGCAGGCGCCGCATTGCGCGATGCCGCAGCCGTACTTCGTGCCGGTGAGGTTGAGGTGGTCGCGGATCGCCCAGAGGAGCGGCATCTCGGGATCGGCGTCGACCTCGTAGGTCCGGCCGTTGAGGGTGAGCTTCGTCATCGTGCGCTTCCGACGAGAGGCTGGAATGGTTCCAGGACTTCTTGTGTGCGGCCGCTCTGCACCCTCGGCAAGCAGGGCCGATGTGCGCCAGCACACCCGCCCTCCCCTACCCCTGCGGCAGCGTGGGACGAGGCGATGCATCGCATTCGCGGGGTTCCGGCAGGAGGACCTTAACGAAGTTCGGTCAGCCTCTCCCGGACCGGCCGACGGTCTCTGGCGGCGAGGGAGCGGCACGACCCGATCGCGATGTCCGAAGTCACGGCGGAAATGGTCCAGCGCGGGCGCGGCCCGACGGCGGAGGAGGCAGCCCGGCGGCGCAAGGTCGCGCGGGACGTGCGCTCCGCCCGCGAGCGGCTGACTTCGTCGATCGGCCTCGAGCGCGCCTTCGATTACGAACTCTTGCGCGTCTATGCCCAGTACCGGATCGGCGCCTTCCTGCCGCTGGTGGTGCTGGCCTGCTGCATCGCCGCGGCCTCGGTGTTCTGGGCGCCCGCGCTCCTGAGCGGCGCCTGGTGCATCGGCGTGCTGGCGGTGATCGCCGGGAACACCGCGCTCGCCCGCTCCTTCCTGCGGCAGGACCCGGACGCGCTCTCGCTCGGCAACGCGCGCCGGCGGGTGATCGTCGGCGAGGTGGTCCAGAGCGTCGCCTGGGCGCTCCTGGTGCTGATGCTGTTCCAGGCCGAGGCGGCGAACGCCCGCACCTTCGTGATGTTCGTGCTCGTCATCGTGTCCGCCGTGACCACGATGCTCGCCGCCACGGTGCCGCTCGGCGCCTATGCGGGCCTCCTGCCGCTCAGCACCGCCACCGCGGCGCTCCTGTGCCTGTCGCGCGAGGCGGAATCGGTCCTGCTCGTCGGCATGGCGGTCTGCGCGCAGCTGTTCTTCCTGTTCCTGTCGAACCACCTGCACGCCTCGACGGTCGCAGCCCTTCAATCGCGGGCCGAGAAGGACGCGGTCTTCGGCGAATTGGAGCAGGCCAAGGCCAATTCCGACGAGGCGCGCCGGCGCGCCGAGGAGGCCAACCTCGCCAAGTCGCGCTTCCTCGCGACCATGAGCCATGAGCTGCGCACGCCGCTCAACGCCATCCTGGGCTTCTCGGAGGTGATGAAGAACGAGGTGTTCGGCCCGCATTCCTCGGCCTCCTACCAGGAATACTCGACCGACATCCACGACAGCGGCCTGCACCTGCTCAACCTCATCAACGAGATCCTCGATCTCTCGCGCATCGAGGCCGGGCGCTACGAGCTGAACGAGGAGGCCCTGCGGCTCGCCTACGTGGTGGAGGAGGGCCGGCACATGATGGCGCTGCGCGCCCGGGCCAAGAACCAGACCTTCCGCGAGCTGATCGACCCCACCCTGCCGCGGCTCTGGGCCGACGAGCGGGCCCTGCGCCAGATCGTGCTCAACATCCTGTCGAACGCGATCAAGTTCACGCCGCCGGGGGGCGAGATCATCATCAAGGTCGGCTGGACCTCGTCGGGGGGGCAGTATCTCAGCGTGAAGGATACCGGCCCGGGCATTCCCGAGGAGGAAATCCCGACCGTGATGTCCTCCTTCGGCCGCGGCTCGCTCGCGATCAAGACCGCCGAGCAGGGATCGGGCTTGGGGCTGCCGATCGTCAAGGGCCTCGTCGACCTGCATGGCGGCGGCTTCCAGCTGAAGTCGCGCCCGCGCGAGGGCACCGAGGTGATCGTCACCTTCCCGGCGACCCGGGTGATGGACGCGCTGCCCGCCCTGGCGGAGGAGGCCCCCGTGCGGCCGGTCCGGGCGGCGTGAGGGGCTCACGAGGTTGTGGGCCGTGCCTCCGCGGCGCGTCGGGCCGTCAGGGAGACAGAACCAGAGCGGGACCTCCCGTGTTCCCTGCGGGTGGCTAGACCGGTCCGACCGCTGTCTCGGTCCGAGTGCGCGTCCTCTCGGAGAGCGCGCCTCTCCGTCCGCTTGGTGGCTCGCGTATCGGCTGTGGATCCTGAAGCAGCGGAGGCCGGAGGGATGCTCGCGGCAAGCGCCGTGCGTCCTGGCGACGGAACCGCACAGCTCCCTGCCCCATTTTTCCCTCACACACCGCTAGCCCGGATCAGCCCCCATGCGTGACAACCCGGAGCAGAGCCGGTTCGAGCTCGAGGTGGACGGCGAGGTCGCCTACGCCGATTATCGCCGCCAGCCCGGCACCCTCGTCATCTCCTACGTCTACGCGCCCCCACGCCTGCGCGGCACCGGCACCGCCGATCGGTTGATGCAGGACGTGGCCGAGGCCGCCCGGGCGGAGGGGATGCGCATCCGGCCACTCTGCGGCTACGCGGCGGCGTGGCTGAGACGCCACCGCGAGCATCGCGACCTGCTGGCCTGAGGTCAGGTCGCCGAGGTCAGGTCGCCATGTCGAGCGGCGGCGCGAGCCCCTCCGGCAGCGGGCTGACATAGCGCGTGCGGGCCAGCCGCTCGGCATGATCGGCCTTGGCGCGGGCGAGCAGATCGGGGTCGCGCAGCACGTCCACGGCAGTGCCGGCCATCGCCTTGGCGACGTGGACCATGCCCTTGTGCGCCGCGGGGGTCTTGCCTTGGGCGGTCATCTGCCAGGAATGACCCGGCGTGCCGATGGCGTAGGTGGCGCCGCGGGCCTGGACCGTCGGCACCGCCCAGCTCACGTCGCCGACATCGGTCGAGCCCATCATCCGCTCGCCGACCGCGCCGAGGGGCACGATGGTGTCGCAGAGCGGCGCATCGGTCACCGGCACGCCGAAGCGGCGATGGGCCGAGACGATGTCCTCGCGGGTCAGCGTCGCCCGGATCTCGTCCGCGAAGGCGCGGTCCTCGGCGTCGAAGGGCGGGGGGCCGAGGCGTAGCAGGTTGGCGTGCAGGGCCTGCTCCAGAGGCGGGTTCGCCAGCAGGTTCGACATCGCGCTCACGACCCGGCTCGCGACCGTGGTCTCGGTCATCAGGGCGGCGCCGTCGGCGATCTTGCGCACCCGGGCCGCGAGATCGAGGAGGCTCGGCAGGTCGGCGGCGCGCACGAGGTAGCGCACGGTGGCGCCGGCCTGGACGACGTTCGGGGCGATGCCGCCGGCATCCAGATAGGCGTAGTGGACCCGCGCGTCGCTCGGCATGTGCTCGCGCAGGTAGTTCACGCCGACATTCATCAGCTCGACCGCGTCGAGGGCCGAGCGGCCGAGATGCGGAGCCGCCGCGGCGTGCGAGGCCTTGCCCGCGAAGGTGAAGTCGAGGAGCTGGATTGCCAGCGAGACCGGCTCCCAGATCGCCACGAACGGGCCCGGATGCCAGGTGATCGCCACGTCGACGTCGGCGAAGACGCCGTCGCGCACCATGAAGGTCTTGGCCGCCCCGCCTTCCTCCGCCGGGCAGCCGTAATAGCGCACGCGCCCCGGGACGCCTTGAGCGGCGAGCCAGTCCTTCACCGCCGTGGCGGCGAGGAGCGCGCCGGCGCCGAGCAAATTGTGGCCGCAGCCGTGCCCGGCGCCCTCGCCGGGCCGGGGCCGGTGCTGGGCCACGCCCGCCTCCTGGCTCAGCCCCGGCAGCGCGTCGTACTCGCCGAGGATCGCGATCACCGGACCGCCCTCCCCCGCCTCGCCCATCATGGCGGTCGGAATGCCGCCGACGCCTTCCGTCACCCGGAAGCCTTCGGCGCGGAGCATGGCGGTGTGCTCTGCGGCCGAGCGCACCTCCTGGAAGTTGAGCTCCGGCATCTCCCAGACCCGGTCGGAGAGGGCGACGAACGCCGCCGCGTGCTCCTCGACGTGCCGCCAGATCGCCTCGCTGTTGTGCATGTTTCCTCGCGCATCCGGGGCCTTGTTCGTGCCTGGCCCCCGCCCCTTGTCGCACGATGGGCCTCAAGCGCCATGCGTCCGGCTCAGTTCAGGCCTGCGCGGAGCAGTGCTTGGAGAGCGCCTTCAACGGGCCTGGCGCTTCGCGAGCGCCCGGTCGACGAAGTCGAGCCGGTCCTGGCCCCAGAACAGCTCGCCGTCGTGCACGATGGTCGGCGAGCCGAACACGCCGAGGCGTTCCGCCTCCTCGCCGTTGCGGCGGTACTCGGCCTGGACGGGCTCGCTTTGCTCGGCCGCCACCAGGGCGGCGCCGTCGAAGCCGTTCTCGTCCGCGATGGCCCGCCGGACACCCGCATCCGAGATGTCGCGCTCCTCGGCCCACAGCGCCCGCAGGATCGCGTGCGAGAGCAGGAAAGCATCAAGGCCAGCCTGTTGGGCCGCGATCACGGTCCAGCCGGCATGCTTGTTCCAGTTCGGCGCCGGGTTCTGCATCGGGTAGTACCGGGGCGTCACGTGGAGCGGCAGGCCGAGATAGTCGCTCCAGCGGGCGAGCTCGACGGCATGATAATCGCGTCGCGGCTGCGGCCGGGTCCGGATCGGCACGCCGCCGGTCTTCGGCACCACCTCCTGGAAGTCGAAGGGCTTCAGCACCAGCCGGGCGCGGTGGCGGCGCACGATGTCCTGGAGCTTCGGCCCGCCGAGATAGGACCAGGGCGAGGACAGGCTGTAGAAGCAGGACAGTTCGACCATCGAGGACCTCCAGACGAGATGGGCATGGATATCCACCAGGAGAGCGCGGCCGTGAAGGGCCTGACGGCTTTGGCCGCCGAGGTGCGGCGCGATCTCGCCCGCCTGAATCATCCGCCGACCCCCTGGACCCTGCCGGTCGAGGGCCCGGACGGGCGTCCCGCCCTGGACGTGCTGGTGGTCGGCGCCGGCATGTGCGGCCAGACCGCCGCCTTCGCGCTCCTGCGCGAGGGCGTGTCGAACATCCGGGTGATCGACCAGGCATCCCGGGGGGCGGAGGGGCCGTGGGGCACCTTCGCCCGGATGGAGACCCTGCGCTCGCCCAAGCACCTCACGGGTCCGGATCTCGGGATTCCGTCCCTCACCTTCCGGGCCTGGTGGGAGGCGCAAGCCGGAGAGGAGGGCTGGCGCGACCTGTACAAGATCCCGCGCCTCGACTGGCTGCGCTACCTTCTGTTCGTGCGCGACATCGTGGGCGTGCCGGTCGAGAACGACACCCGCCTGGCGCGGCTGTGGCCGGCGGAGGGGCTGATCGGCGCCAGCATCGAGGGGCCGGGCGGGTCCGAGACGGTCCATGCCCGCAAGGTGGTGCTGGCCTGCGGCCGCGACGGCTCGGGCGGGCGGCGGATGCCGCCCTTCGCGACGGGGGCTGAGGGGCGCCTGTTCCACTCCTCCGATCCGATCGATTTCTCGTGCTTTCGTGGCGGCCGGGTCGCCGTGCTCGGCGCCTCGGCCTCGGCGATCGACAACGCCGCCACGGCCCTGGAAGCCGGCGCCGCGGAGGTGACGCTGTTCGTGCGCCGGTCGCACTTCCCGCAGGTCAACAAGTCGAAATGGGCCGCCTTCCCGGGCTTCCTGCGCGGCTACGCCGCCCTCGACGATGCGCGGCGCTGGGCCTTCACCAGCTACATGATGGGCGAGGGCACGCCGCCGCCGCACGAATCGGTCCTGCGCTGCACCCGCCACCCGAACTTCTCGGTGCGCTTCGAGGAGGGCTGGAGCGGGATCGAGGAGCGGCCGGACGGCCTGGTGGTCGAGACCGCGAAGGGGCGCTACCCGGTCGACGCCGCCGTGGTGGCTGTCGGCTTCGACGTCGACCTGACCCGGCGGCCGGAGCTGGAGGATTTTCGCGATGCGGTGCTGACCTGGGGCGAGCGGATCTCGGCGGAGCACGCCGCAGCGAACCCGGAAGCCGCCCGATTCCCCTATCTCGGCGACGGCATGCAGATGCTGGAGCGGGTGCCCGGCCAACTGCCGGAGCTGAACCTGCTGCACGTCTTCAACTGGGGCGTCACACTCAGCCACGGCGCGCTGGCCGGCGACATTCCGGGCCTCGGCATCGGGGCAACGCGGCTGGCGCAAGCGCTGGTGCGCGACCTCTTCGTCTCGCAGGCCGACGCGCATGGTCCCCGCTTGGTGGCGCACGAGGATGCCGAGCTGGAGCCGACGCCGTTCTTCGTGCCGCGGGAGGCGCGGTGAGCGGTGGTCCGGCTCGGATATCCGGCGGGACCGCAGATGGAAGGGTTACATTCCAAGGCAGGTGGTCCGGGAGGATCACCTCTCTGACAGGCGGATCGCATAGCGTAAGCCAGAGCCTCTTTCCGGTCCCGGAAAGAGGCTCTGGCCGACGATACGCGGCACCCTTGCGAGATCGCCTCTCCGCCGCTCCGCCCCGCCCGACCACTTAAGGCGGGGGAATCCGCCCCGGCGGGGTGCCGCGGATCAGCGCCATGACGGCCTCGTCGCGCTCGGAGATCAGGCGGGCGCCGCGCTGGAAGCTCAAGTAAGCCCAGAGCCAGCGCAGGGTGACGACGAGGCGGTTGTGGAAACCGACCAGCAGGTAGACGTGGGCCACGCCCCAGACCAGCCAGGCCAGGAAGCCCTTGAGCTTGACGCGGTCCCATTGCACCACGCCGGAATTGTGCCCGATGATCGCGAGGTTGCCGCGGCTGCGGAACCGGAACGGCTTCGGCACCGTCCCGTGCAGGATGCGGGCGCGCAGCGCCCGGCCGAGATAGCGGCCCTGCTGATCGGCCACCTGGGCGAGGCCCGGCAGGGGCTTGCCGTCCTCGCCCTTGGCCATGGCGAGGTCGCCGAGCGCGTAGATGCCCGGCCGTCCGATGACCGCGAGGTCCGGCCCGACCGGGACGTGGCCCGTGCGCGTCGTCTCGACCCCGAGCCAGTCCCCCGCCGGCGAGGCCCGCACGCCGGCGCCCCAGACGATCGTGGCCGCCGGGATCAGCTTGCCGGCCACGGTGACCCCCTCCTCCGACACGTCCTCGACCGCGTGCTCGGTCAGCACCGTGACGCCGAGGCGCTCCAATGAGCGGCGCGCATAGGCCGAGAGATCCTCCGTGAAGGTGCCGAGCACCCGGGGCGCCGCCTCGATCAAGAGGATCCGGGCCTGCTTCGGGTCGATGCGGCGGAAATCCTGCGACAGGGCATGGTGGGCGAGACCCGCGATGGCGCCTGCCATCTCGACGCCTGTCGGCCCGCCGCCGATCACCGCGAAGGTCATGAGCCGCGCGCGGGCGGCCGGGTCGTCCTCGCGCTCGGCCGCCTCGAAGGCGAGGAGCACCCGGGCCCGGATCCGGCGGGCATCGTCGAGCGTCTTGAGGCCCGGGGCGTAGCGCTCCCATTCCGGGTGGCCGAAATAGCTGTGCGTGGCGCCCGTGGCGAGGACCAGCGTGTCGTAGGGGATGCGGGTGCCGTCGCGCAGACGCACGGCGCGCTCCTCGGTGTCGACGCCCTCGACCTCGCCCATCAGCACGCTGACATTGCGGTCCCAGCGCAGGATCGCCCGGATCGGCTCGGCGATCTCGCCCGGCGCGATCACCGCGGTGGCGACCTGATACAGGAGGGGCTGGAACAGGTGGTGGTTGCGCCGGTCGATCAGCGTGACCGCGATGCCCTCGGCGCCGCCGAGCCCCCGGGCCGTGGTGAGGCCGCCGAAGCCGCCGCCGACGATCACCACCCGGTGCGGCCCCGCGGCCGGAGGCGGCACCGAAGGCGCCCCGTCGCCGGGGGTGGGTTCGAGCGGGGTGCGGTGCAGGGTCTCGGACATGCGGCTCTCGCGGGGGATGACAGGCTGCCGGACCGGAGGCCCGTCCCGAAGGGACTTGCGGGGTGGGAACCTGCCGGATCGGGACTTGCCGGAGCAACATCGTGACCCAAGGTTACGACACCGGGGCGTGCCGCGGGACCCCCTCTTTATTCCGGCTGCGTCGTCGGCAGCGGGGGCGGTCAACCCGGGCGCGCCGGCACCCTTCCGGCCGGCGGCGCGCAGCCCAGGATCCTCTATTTCACAGTCACAAACTGTATAAATCGACATACCTCGACGACAGCCCGGATTTCCGCTACCCGTGCGGCGGACGACGCGCCCTTGAGGGAGAGACACACCATGGCCGACGCCACCGCCACCTCGGAGACCGGCCGCCGGATCGGCCACGGCCGGGTCTACGACTCGATCACCGAGACCATCGGCAACACCCCGCTGGTGCGTCTGAACCGCCTCGCCAAGGAGCGCGGGATCGACGCCGAGATCCTCCTGAAGCTCGAGTTCTTCAACCCGATCGCCTCGGTGAAGGACCGCATCGGCGTCAACATGATCGACGCCATGGAGGCCTCGGGCGTGCTGAAGCCCGGCGGCACCCTGGTGGAGCCGACCTCCGGCAATACCGGCATCGCGCTCGCCTTCGTGGCCGCGGCCCGAGGCTACCGGCTCATCCTGGTCATGCCCGAGACGATGTCGATCGAGCGGCGCAAGATGCTGGCCTATCTCGGGGCGGAGCTTGCCCTCACCCCCGGGCCGCAGGGCATGAAGGGGGCGATCGCCAAGGCCGAGGAGCTCCTGAAGGAGATCCCGGGCGCGATCATGCCCCAGCAGTTCAACAACCCGGCCAACCCCGAGATCCACCGCAAGACCACCGCGGAGGAGATCTGGAATGACACGCAGGGCCAGCTCGACGCCTTCGTGGCGGGCGTGGGCACCGGCGGCACCATCACGGGCGTCGGCCAGGTCATCAAGCCGCGCCTGCCGCATCTGCGCGTCATCGCGGTCGAGCCGGAGGATTCCCCGGTCCTGTCCGGCGGCCAGCCCGGCCCGCACAAGATCCAGGGCATCGGCGCCGGCTTCGTGCCGAACGTACTCGATCGCGGCGTGATCGACGAGGTGGTGACGGTCTCCAACCAGACCGCTTTCGACACCGCCCGCCTGCTCGCCCGGATCGAGGGCATCCCCGGCGGCATCTCGACCGGCGGCAACGTCGCGGCGGCCCTCGAGGTCGCGGCCCGGCCCGAGTTCAAGGGCAAGCGGATCGTGACGGTCGCCTGCTCCTTCGCCGAGCGCTACATCTCGTCGGCCCTGTTCGAGGGCCTGTAAGGCGGTCCGGGCGGGGC
>JAEWKL010000104.1 GCA_023386115.1 Pseudomonadota bacterium | reverse complement strand
AGGTGGGCGTGGGCCAGGCGATTTCGGGTCGGTGGCGATGAATTCGAGGTTTTGTGGATCTCGCCGCCCGGAAGCCTCATGAAGCCATCGAAACGGGCGGGCGCCAAGTTCCCGAAGTACGTCGAGCAGGATGCGGACGCTTCCTCGAAAACGATGAGGCGACGCCGGCACTAATTTCTTAGCTTTCACGAAACAAATGGGCACACAGATCGACATCTCTCCACGTCATCCCGGGGTCCGCTGCGCGGCCCCGGGATGACGTGGAGGGTTTGAATGTCGCCGGCCCAATCAGGCAGGCTTTCGTGCATCGTGGGCGAAACCGTCAGCCGAGCGACGGCAAATCCAGCCCGTGCTCCCGGGCGCACGCCACCGCATCGTCGTAGCCGGCATCGGCGTGGCGCATCACGCCGGTGGCGGGATCGTTCCACAGCACCCGCTCCAGGCGCCGGTCCGCCGCCTCGCTGCCGTCGCAGACGATCACCATGCCGGCATGCTGCGAGAAGCCCATCCCGACACCGCCGCCATGGTGCAGCGAGACCCAGGTGGCCCCCGAGGCGGTGTTGAGGAGGGCATTGAGCAACGGCCAGTCGGAGACCGCGTCGGAGCCGTCGCGCATCGCCTCCGTCTCGCGGTTCGGCGAGGCGACCGAGCCGGAATCGAGGTGGTCGCGGCCGATGACGATCGGCGCCTTCAGCTCGCCCTTGCGCACCATCTCGTTGAAGGCGAGACCGAGCCGGTGGCGGTCGCCGAGGCCCACCCAGCAGATCCGCGCCGGCAGGCCCTGGAAGCGGATTTTTTCCCGCGCCATGTCGAGCCAGCGGTGGAGATGGTGGTTGTCGGGCAGCAACTCCTTCACCTTGGCGTCGGTGCGGTAGATATCCTCCGGATCGCCCGAGAGGGCGCACCAGCGGAACGGCCCGATGCCGCGGCAGAAGAGCGGGCGGATATAGGCGGGGACGAAGCCCGGGAAGGCGAAGGCGTCCTCGACGCCCTCCTCCAGCGCCATCTGGCGGATGTTGTTGCCGTAATCGACCACCGGCACGCCGGCGCGATGGAAATTGAGCATCGCCAGCACGTGCACGGCCATCGAGCGCTTCGCCGCCGCCGCGACGGCAGCCGGATCGGTCTCGCGCTTGGCCTCCCACTCGGCGACCGTCCAGCCGGCCGGCAGGTAGCCGTTGACGGGGTCGTGGGCCGAGGTCTGGTCGGTGACGCAGTCGGGCCGCACGCCGCGGGCGTAGAGCTCCGAGAAAATGTCCGCGGCGTTGCCGAGCAGCGCGACCGAGCGCGGGGTCTTGGTGCGGCAGGATTCGTCGATCAGCGCCAGGGCATGGTCGAGGTCGCGGGCCTGGACGTCGACGTAGCCGGTGCGCAACCGGAACTCGATGCGCGAGGCCTGGGCCTCGACCGCGAGGCACGAGGCCCCCGCCATGGTCGCAGCCAGGGTCTGCGCGCCACCCATGCCGCCGAGGCCCGCGGTCAGGATCCAGCGTCCCGCCAGGTCGCCCGCGTAATGCTGGCGGCCCATCTCCACGAAGGTCTCGTAGGTGCCCTGCACGATGCCCTGGCTGCCGATATAGATCCAGGATCCGGCCGTCATCTGGCCGTACATCATCAGGCCCTTGCGATCGAGCTCGTGAAAATGCTCCCAGGTCGCCCAGTGCGGCACGAGATTCGAGTTGGCGATCAGAACGCGGGGGGCGTCGGCGTGGGTGCGAAAGACCCCGACCGGCTTGCCGGACTGGACCAGCAGGGTCTGGTCGTCGTCGAGGTCGCGCAGGGCCGCGACGATGCGGTCGAAGCTCGCCCAGTCCCGCGCCGCCCGGCCGATGCCGCCATAGACCACCAGCTCGCCCGGCCGCTCGGCGACGTCGGGATCGAGGTTGTTCATCAGCATCCGGAGCGGCGCCTCGGTGAGCCAGCTCTTGGCGGTGAGGGTCGGGCCATGGGGGGCGCGGACGAGGCGGGCGTTGTCGTTGCGGGTCATGGGTAGGGGCTCCGGGGTGGGAGAACTCAGAGGGGATTCAGCTCGCTGGCCTGTTGGATGGGGCCGGTCGAATCGCCATCCTCACAGTCATTCCGAGGGCCGCTTTCGCGGCCCCCGGACTCCAGAACCGCTGATGGAGAGGAATGAAGCGGAACGCCGCTCGCTTTGTTCGAAGAAACCTGCGGTTCTAGATTCCGGGCTCCGCTGCGCGGCCCCGGAATGACGCGGAGGGTGTCGGGTCTGTTGCGCCGATCGAACGGCGTCTAGCCGAGAACGGGCAGCGGCACGCCTTCGGCCGCCGCGACCAGGCTCCCATCCCGCACCAGCGCCAGCGCCGCCGCGATGTCGGGGTGGACATGCCGGTCGTCGTCGAGATGCGGCACCTGCGCCCGCAGCCGCGCCCGCACCGCCTCCAGCGCCGGGCTGGAGGTGAGCGGCGCGTGGAAGTCGCAGCCTTGCGCCGCCGCCAGGACCTCGATCGCCACCACCGCGGCGGCGTTCTCGGCCATCGGCATCAGGCGGCGGGCGCCGTGGGCCGCCATCGAGACGTGGTCCTCCTGGTTGGCGGAGGTCGGGATCGAATCGACGCTCGCCGGCATCGCCCGCTGCTTGTTCTCGGAGACCAGGGCCGCGGCCGTCACCTGCGGGATCATGAAGCCGGAATTCAGCCCCGGCTTCGGCGTCAGGAAGGCCGGCAGGCCCGACAGGGCGGGATCGACCAGCATGGCGATGCGACGCTCGGACAGCGAGCCGATCTCGCAGAGCGCCATGGCAATCATGTCGGCCGCGAAGGCCACCGGCTCGGCGTGGAAGTTGCCGCCGGACAGGGCCTCGTCGGTCTCGGGGAAGATCAGGGGATTGTCGGAGACGCCGTTCGCTTCCGTGGCGAGCGTCTCGGCCGCCTGGCGCAGCAGGTCGAGGCAGGCGCCCATCACCTGCGGCTGGCAGCGCAGGCAGTAGGGGTCCTGCACCCGCTCGTCGCCGACGAGGTGCGAGGCGCGGATGGCGCTGCCGGCCATGAGCGCCCGCAAGGCGGCGGCGGTCTCGATCTGGCCGCGGTGGCGGCGAAGCAGGTGGATGCGCGGATCGAACGGCGCGTCGGAGCCCCGCGCCGCGTCGGTGGCGAGCGCCCCGGCGACGAGGGCCGTGCGCAGCAGGGTCTCGGCCTCGAACAGGCCGGCGAGCGCATTGGCGGTCGAGAACTGGGTGCCGTTGAGGAGCGCCAGGCCCTCTTTCGGCCCGAGCGTGGCCGGCGCGAGGCCGGCCGCGGCCAAAGCCTCGGCGGCGGGCATCCGCCCCGCCGGCGTGAAGGCCTCGCCGACCCCGATCATCACCGCGGCCATGTGGGCGAGCGGCGCGAGGTCGCCCGAGGCGCCGACCGAGCCCTGGCACGGCACGACCGGGATCACGTCGCGGGCGAGCATCGCCGCCAGCAGGCCGAGGGTGGCGGGCTGCACGCCGGAGGCGCCTTGCGCCAGGCTCGCGAGCTTGAGCGCCAGCATCAGGCGCACCACCGGCACGGGGCTCGGCTCGCCGACGCCGGCGGCGTGAGAGAGCACGATGTTGCGCTGGAGCGTCGCGAGGTCGGCGGCGTCGATCCGCACGCTCGCCAGTTTCCCGAAGCCGGTATTGATGCCGTAGACCGGCTCGCCCCGGGCGAGGATCCGGGCGACCGCCGCCGCGCTCTCGGCGACCGCCGGGGCGCAGGATCGATCGAGCTGGGCGGGGGCGCCGCGATAGACCGCGCGCCAACTGGCGAGCGGAACCGCGCCCGGCACGAGGGTGATCGTCTCGGTCATCGTGTCCCCCGGATGCGGGCGTGGAGCGGGTTGAAGCCCATGCGGTAGACGAGCTCGCCCGGCCGCTCGATCGACCAGACCGCGAGATCGGCGCGCTTGCCGGCCTCGAGGGTGCCGGTCTCGGACAGGATTCCGAGGGCACGGGCGGCCTCGCGGGTGGTGCCGGCCAGGCACTCGTCGACGGTGAGACGGAAGAGCGTCGCGGCCATGTTCATGGCGAGCAGCAGCGAGGTGAGCGGCGAGGTGCCGGGATTGGCGTCGGTCGCCACCGCCATCGGCACGCCGTGCTGCCGGAACAGCGCCACCGGCGGCACTGTGGTCTCGCGGATGAAGTAGTAAGCGCCGGGCAGCAGCACCGCGACGGTGCCGCTCCGCGCCATGGCGGCGGCACCGGATTCGTCGGTATGCTCGAGGTGGTCGGCCGAGAGGGCGCGGTAGCGCGCGGCGAGCGCGGCGCCGCCGAGATTCGAGAGCTGGTCGGCGTGGAGCTTGACCGGCAGGCTCAAGGCCTGCGCGCGGTCGAACACCCGGGCGACCTGGTCGGGCGAGAAGGCGATGCCTTCGCAGAACGCATCGACCGCGTCGACCAGCCCCTCCGCGGCCAGCGCCGGCAGCATCGTGTCGGCGACCTCGGCGATGAACGCGTCCTTGTCGCCGCCGGCCTCCGGCGGCAGGGCGTGGGCGCCGAGGAAGGTGGTGCGGATGCCCACCGAGCGCATCTCGCCGAGCCGGCGGGCGGCGCGGAGCGCCTTGCGCTCGCTGTCGAGGTCGAGGCCGTAGCCCGATTTCACCTCGACCGTGGTGACGCCCTCGGACATCAGCGCGTCGAGCCGGGGAAGCGTCTGGCGCACGAGGTCGTCCTCGCTCGCCGCACGCAGGGCGCCGACCGAGGAGACGATGCCGCCGCCGGCCCGCGCCACCTCCTCGTAGGAGGCCCCGGCGAGGCGCAGCTCGAATTCATGCGCCCGGTCGCCGGCCCAGACGAGATGGGTGTGGCAGTCGATCAGCCCCGGGGTGATCCAGCGGCCCTCGCCGTCGACGATCTCGGCGCCGTCGAGCGCCGCTCCCGGCAGGTCGGCCTCCGCGCCGGCGAACAGGATGCGGCCGTCGCGGATCGCGAGCGCAGCCTTCTCCACCGCGCCGATGCCCGGGAGGCCGGCTGCGAAGGTGGCAAGCCGGACGTTGCGCCAGACCTGCGGCACGCCTTCACTCCCGCTCATGCGCGTCTCCTCCGTGGTTCGCGCTTATGTATAGACATGAGCGAGTGGCCTTGTATAGACATGATGCGGAGCGCAGGAGCGCCGAGGATCCATGCAGGAGACGCGCCGATGACCGTGCTGCACGCCGCTCAAGGTCTCACGCCCACAGGCTGGCAGGCGGATCTCCGTCTCACCCTGGAGGCGGGCCGGTTCTCGTCCATCGATGTCGGGCGGGAGCCGGAGCCGGGCGATACCCGCGTCGCGGTGCTGGTGCCGGGGCTGCCGAACCTGCACAGCCACGCCTTCCAGCGCGGCATGGCGGGGTTGGCGGAGCGGCGGGGACCCTCCTCCGACACGTTCTGGACCTGGCGCGAGACGATGTACCGCTTCGCCCTGCGGATGCGCCCGGACGAGGCCGAGGCGGTGGCGGCGCAGGCCTATGTCGAGATGCTCGAATCCGGGTTCACCCGGGTCGGCGAGTTCCACTACCTGCACCATGCCCCGGACGGGCGGCCCTACGGCCACGTCGCCGAGATGGCGGAGCGGATCGCCGCCGCCGCGTCGCTCACGGGCCTGCGCCTGTCGCTGCTGCCGGTGCTCTATCGCTGGTCGAACTTCGGCGGCGCGACCCCGAACGAGGGCCAGCGCCGCTTCGTCAGCGACCTCGACCTGTTCGCCCGCCTGATTGAGGAATCTCGCGCCGCGGTGACGGCTCTGCCCGGTGCGACGCTCGGCGTCGCGCCCCACAGCCTGCGGGCGGTGACGCCGGAGGACCTGAACGCCGCGGTCGCGCTCTCGGCAGGAGGACCGGTCCACATCCACGCCGCCGAGCAGGTGCGCGAGGTGGAGGAGTGCGAGGCCTGGTCCGGCGCCCGGCCTGTGCAGTGGCTCCTCGACCATGCGGGGCTCGATTCCCGCTGGTGCCTGATCCACGCCACCCACATGACGCCCGACGAGACCGCTCGGTTCGCGAGGAGCGGTGCGGTCGCGGGCCTGTGCCCGGTGACCGAGGCGAGCCTCGGCGACGGCATCTTTCCCGCCCCCGGCTTCGTCGCGGCGGGCGGGCGCTACGGGGTGGGGACCGATTCGAACGTGCTGGTCGGCGCCGCCGACGAATTGCGCCAGCTCGAATATGCCCAGCGCCTCGGGAACCGGCAGCGCAACGTGCTGGCCGCCCCCGGCGCCTCGACCGGGCGGGCCCTGTTCGAGGCAGGCCTCGCCGGCGGCACCCAGGCGCTGGCCGCGGAGGAGGGAGGGC
>JAEWKL010000095.1 GCA_023386115.1 Pseudomonadota bacterium | reverse complement strand
ACCTCTTCGCAGACGGCCGGCCGCGTCCCGCCCTTCGGGGCGGGGTCCTTCGGCACAGGGTCCTTCGGCAACGGAGCCGAGTTCCAAGGCGGCAGCTCCGCGGGCAGCGGCTTCAAGGACGGCCGCTTCCCGCAGGACGATCCCTTCGGCTTGCGCGCCAAGGGCCCCAAGGCCCTGGACGGCTCGACGCCCGAGCAGGTGATGGCGCGGCTCGACCTTCTCGCCCATCTCCTCGACACCGCGATCCTGCTGCCGGGCAACCGGCGCATCGGCCTCGACGCGATCGTCGGCCTGATCCCGGTGATCGGCGACGTGATCACCACGGCGATCTCGTCCTACATCGTCTGGGAGGCGAAGCGCCTCGGCGCGCCGCGCTGGCTGATCGCCCGCATGGCGGCGAACGTGGCGATCGACGGCGTGGTCGGCGCGGTGCCGCTGGTCGGCGACCTGTTCGACGCCGCCTTCAAGGCCAACCGCCGCAACGTGCTGTTGCTGCGCCGGCACTTGGAACGCAGCGGCGCGCTGAAGCCCAGCGTGATCGACGTCACCGCGACCCGCATCGACTGATCCCGACCGCCACGCCGGAGGACGCCGCATGAACCAGCGCCCTCCGGCCCCCGAGCTCGACGCCGTCCCGGTCACCTCGCCGGCGGCCGGCCCGGTGAGCCTGCCGCTGCCTGGCCCTACGGGCACCGGGCGGCTGTCGCCGCTGAACCGCCGGCGGCTGGCGAACTTCAAGGCGAACCGGCGCGGCTACTGGTCGTTCGTGCTGTTCGGCCTCTTGTTCGTCACGAGCCTCTTCGCCGAGTTCATCGCCAACGACCGGCCGATCGTCGCCTCCTACAAGGGCGAGATCCTGTTCCCGATCGTGGTCGATTATCCGGAGGAGACGTTCGGCGGCTTCCTCGCCCGCACCGATTACCGCGACCCGGTGATCGCCAAGGAGATCGCGCAGAACGGCTGGGCCGTCTGGCCGCCGATCCGCTTCTCCTACAACACCCACAACCTCGACCTGCCGGTCCCCGCCCCCGCGCCGCCGACCTGGCTCCTCTCGGACGCCCAGTGCCGGGGCGTGGCGCAGAAGACCGGCGGCACGACCTGCCGCGACATCGAGTGGAACTGGCTCGGCACCGACGACCAGGGCCGCGACGTCGTCGCGCGGCTGCTCTACGGCTTCCGCCTCTCGGTGCTGTTCGGGCTGACCCTGGCGCTGGTCTCCTCGGTGATCGGGGTGCTGGCCGGCGCCGTGCAGGGCTATTTCGGCGGCTGGGTCGATCTCGTGTTCCAGCGGGTGATCGAGATCTGGACCGCGATCCCGTCGCTCTACCTGCTGATCATCATCTCGTCGATCATCACGCCGAGCTTCTTCGTGCTGCTCGGGATCCTGCTCCTGTTCTCGTGGGTGTCGCTGGTCGGCGTGGTGCGGGCGGAGTTCCTGCGCGCGCGCAACTTCGAGTACGTGCGGGCGGCACGCGCCTTGGGGCTCTCCAACGCCCGCATCATGTTCCGCCACCTGCTGCCCAACGCCATGGTGGCGACGCTGACCTTCCTGCCCTTCGTGCTGAACGGCTCGATCTCCACGCTCACCTCGCTGGACTTCCTCGGCTTCGGCCTGCCCCCGGGCTCGCCGTCGCTGGGCGAGATGCTGGCGCAGGGCAAGGCCAACCTCCAGGCCCCGTGGCTGGGGCTGACGGGCTTCGCAGTGATCGCGGTGACGTTGAGCCTCCTGATCTTCGCCGGCGAGGCGGTGCGCGACGCGTTCGATCCGCGGAAGACGTTCCGGTGAGGCGGGTGTGCGCTCTCGACGAAGCGAACTGTACCGAAGCGTCAGGATGAGCCGCATTCCCCTCTCCCGTGTGGGAGGGGGGTCAGGGGTGAGGGTGGCACGCTTCCGCAGAAAAGCGCTGAGCGTTGTGCTGGCAGCTCAACGTTCGGTGCCAAACTCGGAACCGTAGCACCCTCGCGCGATCTCCGATCGCCCCTACCCCTCTCCCACACGGGAGAGGGGATCCCGCGCATGATCTGCACCAGGACAGTTAGGCGTAAACTCGCTCACTTCGCCGGATCGACCAGCGTCAGCTTGCCGGTGAACGGCTGATCCTGCTTCGACGTCGCCGTGCAGCCATACGTATACTCGCCCGGCGCGATGGTGCGCAGGCGGATCTCGCCCTTGCCGTTGGCCTTGATCAGGTAGGCGTCGTTGCTCGCCACGTGGACCACGTCGCCGTCGTGGTGCAGCACGTTCTTGTTCTGGAAGATCTGCGGCGCCGTGATCGAGACCGGCGTGTTCGACTGGTTGGTCACGTGCAGGTCGACATTGGTCTGGGCCGGCAGGCGCAGCTCGGCGGGAGCGCAAGCCGGCACGCCGTTCTCGGCCGTGATCGTCACCTCGACCGGCGGCATCGCGTCGGTCTTCGGCGGCGGCAGGTCGTTGGCGGCGCGGGCTCCGCCCGCGAGGGCAACGGCGAGGAAGGCGGCGGCCGCGGCGGCGCGGGCGGGAAACGGCATCGAAGGCTCCTCTTTAGAGAGGTTGAACGAGGTCGAGGCCAGAACGCCAGGTCGCGTCCGATGTTTCCTCCCCCGATCGGCCGTCGCCCGCGACCCGATGCCCACCCCGGCTGCCAAGCGACGACAAATCTTCTCCTGATTCGCCCCATGGGGGACGAAGCGCCTCCGGATAGGGTGGAAATTGCCGCGCTTCCTCCATTGCGCCGGCGCTGCGTTGCAGCAAGGATGGCGCCCGAACGACGACAGGGATGCCCGATGATCATCGACCGCCGCGACGCCCTCAAGCGGGCCGGCCTCCTCGCGCTCGGCACCGCGGCCTGGAGCCCGGCGGCCCTGACGCGGGCGCTCGCCCAAGGTGCTGCGACCCAGGCGCCCCGGCGCGGCGGCGTGCTGACGGTGCAGCTCAACGGCGAGCAGCGGGTGCTCAACCCGGCGATCCGCGCCTCGACCGGCGTCTACATCATCACCTCGAAGATCGTCGAGCCGCTGGTCGATCTCGATCAGGACGGCAAGCCGGCCGGCGTGCTCGCGACTTCCTGGGAGGCGGCGCCCGACGGCAAGACCGTGACCTTCCGCTTACGCCAGGGCGTGACCTGGCACGACGGCAAGCCGTTCACCTCCGCGGACGTGCAGTACACCGCGATGGAGCTGTGGAAGAAGTACCTGAACTACGGCACCCAGCTTCAGCTCTATCTCGACGCCGTCGACACGCCCGATCCCCACACGGCGGTCTTCCGCTACTCCCGGCCGATGCCGTTGAACCTGCTGCTGCGGGCGCTCTGCGACCTCGGCTACGTCGCGCCCCGCCACGTCTTCGAGGGCACGAACGTGCTGGAGAACCCGGCCAACACCGCGCCGATCGGCACCGGGCCGTTCAAGTTCGTGTCTTACGAGCGCGGCCAGCACGTCATCGCGGAGCGCAACCCGACCTACTGGCGCGAGGGCTTCCCCTATCTCGACCGGATCGTCTGGCGCTTCATCATCGACAAGGCGGCGGCCTCGGCGGCGCTCGAGACCGGCCAGGTCCAGCTCTCGACCTACAACGCGCTGGCGCTCGCCGATCTCGACCGGCTGAAGTCGGATCCGCGCTTCACCGTGTCGAGCAAGGGCCTGGAGGCCAACGCCTTCAACAACACGCTCGAATTCAACACCCGCCGCAAGGAGCTGGCCGACGTGCGGGTGCGCCGGGCGATCGCCCACGCCATCGACGTGCCGTTCTTCATCGAGAACTTCATCTACGGCCTCGGCAAGCCCGCGACCGGGCCGATCCCGTCCTCCTCGACCGCCTTCTACCCGGACAACCCGCCCCCCTACGCCTTCGACCCGAAGAAGGCGGCGGCCCTCCTCGACGAGGCCGGGTTCAAGCGCGGCGCGGGCGGCACCCGCTTCGCCCTCAAGCTCGTGCCGATCATGAACGGCGAGGACGTGCCGCTGCTGGCCACCTTCATCCAGCAATCGCTCCAGGCGGTCGGGATCAAGGTCGACATCGTCAACCTCGACACGGCGGGCGCCCTCTCCACGGTCTACCGCGACTGGAACTTCGACCTCGCCACCGGCTGGCACCAGTACCGGGGCGATCCCGCGGTCTCGACCACGGTGTGGTACCGCTCCGGCTCGCCGAAGGGCGCGCCCTGGACCAACCAGTACGGCTGGCAATCCGACCTCGTCGACCGTCTCACCGACGAGGCGGCGAGCGAACTCGACCCGGAGAAGCGCAAGGCGCTGTACGCCCAGTGGGTGAAGGCGGTGAACGACGAGATCCCTGTCTGGATGATGACCGAGCGCACCTTCCTGTCGGCGACGAGCAAGCGCGTGCACGGGGACCACAACACCCCGCGCTGGGGCTCGGGCGACTGGCACGATGCGTGGATCGAGGCGTGAGCGATTCGTCGATGACGCGCGCCGCGCTCGACCCTCCCCCCTCGGCGGGGAGGGTGTCCTGCGGAGCAGGACCGGAGAGGGGCAGCGCGACGCTGATCCAGTGGGCGCCCTTCACAACGGTTCAGCCGTATTCGGAGGCGTGGTTCCCCTCTCCCGCCCCACGCACGAGTGCTTCGCACTCGCCGTGGGGCACCCTCCCCCGCTGAGGGGGGAGGGTTCAGGGCGTCGCGGTGCCCGAGATGATGCGATGACCATCCTCCTCCTGGCGCTCCGCCGCCTCGCCGCCAGCCTGCCGACGCTCCTCGTCATCCTGGCGGGGCTGTTCCTGCTGCTCCAGCTCGCCCCCGGCGACACCGTGGACGCGCTGATGGCCCAGATGGGCGGCGGCGACCCGGCGACGGCGGACGAATTGCGCCGCTATTACGGGCTCGACCTGCCGGCCGCGGCCCAGCTCGCCCGCTACCTGTGGCGTCTGGTGCAGCTCGATCTCGGCCAGTCGGCGATCTACGGCAAGCCGGTCGCCACGGTGATCGCCGAACGGCTGCCCGTGACCCTGCTGCTGATGGGCGCGTCCCTCGCCCTTGCCTTCGCGGGCGGGATGGTCCTCGGCGTGGTCGCGGCGCGGCGGATCGGGCAATGGCCCGACACCCTGATCTCGACGCTCGGGCTGATGTTCTACGCCACGCCCTCGTTCTGGTTCGGGCTGATGGGAATCGTGCTGTTCGCGATCCGTCTCGGCTGGCTGCCGGCCGGCGGCTTCGAGGAGGTCGGCGCCGGCTATACCGGCCTGGTGCGCCTCCTCGACATCGCCCGCCACCTGGTCCTGCCGACCCTGACCCTCGCGCTGGTCTTCCTCGCCACGTATCTGCGGATCATGCGCGCCTCGATGCTGGAGGTGATGAACCTCGACTACGTCCGCACCGCCCGCGCCAAGGGCTTGGGGGAGACCGGCGTGATCGTGCGCCACGCGCTTCGCAACGCGCTCCTCCCCATGGTGACCCTGGTCGGCCTCCAGGCCGGCACGATGCTCGGCGGCTCGGTGGTGGTCGAGAGCGTGTTCGCGCTGCCGGGCCTCGGGCGGCTCGCCTACGAATCGGTGGTGCAGCGCGACCTCAACACCCTGCTGGGCATCGTGTTCGTGTCGGCGCTCCTCGTCATCACGGTGAACTTCGTGGTCGATCTGATCTACGGCCGGCTCGATCCGCGCATCGCG
This sequence comes from Pseudomonadota bacterium, assembly GCA_023386115.1. Lineage (GTDB taxonomy): Bacteria > Pseudomonadota > Alphaproteobacteria > Rhizobiales > Beijerinckiaceae > Methylobacterium. Next base: position 755 of record JAEWKL010000095.1, on the reverse strand, counting down.
GCGGGGCGCTGACGCGATGGCGGCCCTGACACGCTACTGGCGCAACCCCGCGGCCTTGCTCGGCGCCGTGCTGCTCGTCCTCGTCGTCGCGGTGGCGCTCGCCGCCCCGGTGCTGTTCCCCAAGGACCCGCTCGGCCTGGCCGGCCGGCCGCTGCAATGGCCCTTCGTCAACCCGAAGGTCTGGCTCGGCACCGACGCGAGCGGGCGCGACATCGCCGCCCAGATCTTCCACGGCGCCCGGGTCTCGCTGCTGATCGGCCTCGTCGCCACGGTGATCGCCATCGCGATCGGCATCGCGGTGGGGGCGGTGGCGGGCTTCTACGGCGGCCTCATCGACGACGTGCTGATGCGGGTGACGGAGGCCTTCCAGACCCTGCCGAACTTCCTGCTGCTCCTCGTGCTGGTGGCGGTGTTCGGCTCGAACATCACCACCGTCACGGTGGCGATCGGCCTCGTCTCCTGGCCGGCCCCGGCCCGGCTGACGCGGGCCGAGTTCCTCACCTTACGCAACCGCGAATTCGTCCAGGCCTGCCGGGTGCTCGGCATGGGCGACGCCCGCATCATCGCCCGGGAGATCCTGCCCAACGCCCTGCCGCCGGTGATCGTCTATGCCAGCGTCGTGATGGCGGTGGCGATCCTGCTCGAGAGCGCGCTCGCCTTCCTCAATCTCTCCGACCCGAACGTCGCCTCGTGGGGCAACCTGATCGGGGCCGGGCGCGGGGGGGGGGCGGCGCGCCGGGTGGTGGGGGGGGGTG
>JAEWKL010000092.1 GCA_023386115.1 Pseudomonadota bacterium | reverse complement strand
AACCCCCCCCCCCCCCCCCCGGCGTCCACGCGGGGCGGGCGCGGGGGGACGCTCGGTGATCGGGGAGCGTCTTAGAAGGTGATGCCGCCCTCGATCATGTAGCGGTCCTGCGAGGTGCGGTTGCCGGTGCGGCCGAAGCCGCTGCCGAGCGTGCCGAACGCCAGGTCGCCGCGGGTGATGTCGTAGAGCTGCACCCGCGAATACTCGCCGCGGACGAAGAAGCGGTCGAAGGTGAAGGTCGGGGTGACGGTGAAGGACAGGGCCGAGCTGCCCGGGCCGTAGAGCAGGTTGGTGAAGCCGGCGTTCCGCACGCCCGTCTGGGTGATGTACTCGACGCGGCCGGCGAGCGCGAAGTTGTCGGTGAAGGCGTAGCTCGCCAGGACCGCGCCGCCATAGGTCGAGGCGCCCTCGACGATGCCGATCCGGTTGTCGCGCGCGACGTTCGTGTACTGGAAGTAGGGCGTGATCGTCCACGGCCCGTTCGAGTAGGTGTAGTTGATCGACAGGATGCCGCTGTTCTGCTGGAACAGCGGGGTCGCGTAGGCGTAGCGTGCGCTGCGCGCCAGCACGTCGGTGCGGTCGAGGTTGAGGCCGCCGTTGATGCCGAAGGTGTTGTTGTCGTCGAGCTTGTAGGTGATGGCGCCGGTGAGCCAGCTGATATTGCCGGAGAAGAACCCGTCGGTGCCGGCCACCGAGGCCGACCACGGGCCGTCGCTGTAGTTCACCTGCACGCCGTGGTTGATGATGTTCTCCTGGTTGAACAGGAGGCCACGGGAGATGTTCAGGTTCTGGAAGGTGAACGGTGCCTCGGTGCCGATCAGGGTCGGCATCCGGCCGCCCTGGATCGACCAGTTGTCATTGAACACGTACTTGCCGAAGGCGACCGGCAGCGGCGTGAACAGCAGGTCGGTCTGGTCGAGGGCGCTGAAGGTCGCGACGCCCAGGGACGGAATCGCGTAGGCGCCGGCCTGGACGTAGAACTGGAACGGGCCGTCGGCTTTCTGGATCCACCCCTGGATGTTGGTGAAGTCGACCCGCGCCGCACGGTCGCTCGGCAGCGGCGGCGCGAAAAACTGGATCGGGTTCGTCTGGGTATAGGCGTAGCCGGTGATCGCGCCGCCGACATAGATGTCGCCGAAGCCGCCGAGGGTGAAGCAGGACGGGTTCGGGTTCGGCTTGATGATGCCGCCATAGGCCGGCAGCGACAGGGTCGCCTTGCAGGGTTCGACAACGGCCACCGGGGCAGGGGCCGGGGCAGCCAGGTCGGCGGCGAGAGCGGTGCCGGACGACAGCAGGGCGACGGTCAGGCTGCTGAGGGTGAAGCGCATTGCCACGGTCGGGAGTCCATGTGGAGCGAGATCTGTGGGGTCAGATCAGGCCGGGGGCCAACTGCGGCCAAGCTGGCAGTATGGCGGCATCGTGGCAAAACCTTTTGTTGTGCGTTTGCTCAAAAATTAAGCAATCTAGACGCTGATGAGCGGGTGTATCCGGCGGCGTGTCTTTCGCGCAACGCGGGTGGATACTTGGCATGCGTACGATCGGCGCTGCCTCGCGGGCATCTGCGCTGGGGCAGCTCGATGAGAGCCGCACCGGATCGGCCCGCCGGCGACGGCGACGGCGGCGGAGGCCGCCGACGGTGCCGGAGGCGCGCCAGGATCGCGGAGCGTGACGGGATCGCCGGGTCACGCCTCCTCGGCCAGCATCCGCCGCAGCCAGTCGATGAAGGCCGATGCGGCCGGCGAGAGTGGCCGGTCTGCCGCTGGCACGGCTGCGAAGCCGTTGGCGAAGCGGTGGAGGCCGCAGGGGGCCACGAGGCGGCCCGCCGCGAGGTCGTCGCGCACCAGCATCTGCTCCACCAGGGCGACGCCGAGGCCCGAAAGGGCGGCCTCGATGCACAGGCCGTTATGCGGGAAGGCGCTGTCGCGCTCCGCCGCGAGGCCCATCCCCGTCGCCGCCTTCCAGGCCGGCCAGGCATGCGGGGTGTATTCGTGGATGATCCGGGTCTCCGCGGCCAGCCGCCCGCCCTCGACCCGGATCGGGTAATCGGGCGCGCAGACCACCCCGAAGGCCACGTCGCCGAGGCGGATCGCCCGCGCCTCGTCGCGGATCGGGCGGGTGAGCCGGTCCCAGTTCAGCACCAGGTCGGCGCCGTCGTCGCGGGTCTCCCGGGCCGAGGTCATCGAGAGGCGCACCTGCACCGTCGGCTGCTCGCGGTAGAAGCCCGACAGGCGCGGCACCAGCCAGCGCATCGCGAAGGTCGCGCCGCAGGCGAGATGGACATTGGCGCCGCGCCCGGCATCGCGCAGGCGTGAGAATCCCCGCTCCAGATCGTCGAGCATCCCCGCCACCACCACCCGGAAAGCCTCGCCGGCCGGGGTGAGCCGCAGGCCCGTGCCGGCCTTCTCGAACAGGGCGGTGCCGGCCTGATCCTGCAAGGCCCGCACCTGGCGCGACACCGCCCCGTGGGTGCGCCCGAGCTCGTTGGCCGCCTTCGTCACCGAGCCGAGGCGCGCCGCGGCCTCGAAGGCTCGCAGGGACGAGAGCGGCGGCAGGTGGCGCATGGCGGGTCTCTGTGAGTTTCGTGCACGAAGCGGGGTAAAGAACTCAATATACGGCAGCGCCCATCCCGGGTAGCTCTGCGGTGCCCGACACGAGAAGGAGACCTGCCGTGGCCGCCACCGTCATCCCGTTCCCGATGCACCGCGTCGCCGGCGCTCCGCGGGTGCTGATCGTGAGCCGCGCGCACGAACCGCGTCTCGCCGGCGTGGCGATCCTCCGGGGTTGGTTCCGGCGCTGGGCCGCCCGCCGCAGCCTCGCGCGCGACTTGCCCTTCATGACCGACGAGACCCTGGCCGATGTCGGCCTCACCTGGGCCGAGGCGCGCGCCGAGGCCGACCGGCCGTTCTGGCGGGCCGGCGCGGACGACGCCGCCTGAGGATGCGGCCTGAGCGTGACCCGCCTGACCCGGCGCCCGCGGCCGGTTGACCGGCAGCGGTGCCGCTGCCAGCCTGTTCCCGCCGGGGCCAGAAGACGCCCCGCCGGGAGGATCCATCGTGTCCCTACGCGTCCGCGCCGCCATCCTGCACCACGCCCCCGTCGGGCGGCCCTATGCCGAGAGCCGGCCGCTCCGCATCGAGACGATCGAGCTCGATCCTCCGGGGCCGGACGAGGTGCTGGTGAAGATCGCCGGCGCCGGCCTGTGCCACTCCGACCTCTCGGTCATCAACGGCGACCGGATCCGGCCGGTGCCGGTGGCGCTCGGGCACGAGGCCTCCGGCATCGTCGAGGAGCCCGGGCCCGGCGTCACCGACCTCAAGCGCGGCGACCACGTGGTGATGTCCTTCGTGCCGACCTGCGGCGGCTGCGCGCCCTGCCGCGAGGGGCGGGGCGCCCTGTGCGAGCCCGGCAATGCCGCCAACGCCCGCGGCACGCTCCTGTCGGGCGCCAAGCGCATCCGCTGCGACGGGGCCGAGGTGAGCCACCACAGCGGCGTCTCGGCCTTCGGCGAATACGCGGTGATCTCGCGCCGCTCGATCGTGAAGATCGATCCCGAGGTCCCGCTCGTCGAGGCGGCCCTGTTCGGCTGCGCGGTGATGACCGGGGTCGGCGCGGTGGTGAATACCTGCCAGGTGCGGATGGGCCAGAGCGTCGCGGTGGTGGGCTTAGGGGGCGTCGGCCTCTCGGCGCTGATCGGCGCGGTCGCCTGCGGGGCGGGGCGCGTCGTCGCGGTCGATCTCTCCGAGGACAAGCTGCGGGTCGCCCGCGAGCTCGGCGCCACCGACACGTTCCTCGCCTCCGATCCCGACGCGGTCGCGGCGATCCGCGACGCCACCGATGGCGGCGTCGACTACGCCCTGGAGATGGCCGGCTCGGTGAAGGCCTTCGACACCGCCTACCGGATCACCCGCCGCGGCGGCACGACGGCGACGGCCGGTCTCGCCAACCCGAACCACAGCTTCACCCTGCCGCCGGTCGGTCTCGTCGGCGAGGAGCGGGTGGTGCGCGGCAGCTACATGGGCTCCTGCGTCCCGGGCCGGGACATCCCGCGCTACATCGCGATGTATCGCCAGGGCCGCCTGCCGGTGAACAAGCTGATGACCGGCACCCTCACCCTCGACCAGATCAACGAGGGCTTCGACCGGCTCGATCGCGGCGAGGCGATCCGGCAAGTGATCGCGATGTAGAAGGTGATCGCGCTGTAGGAGGCGGATCTGATCGGTGGGACGGTGCGCGGCCGTCCCGCCGAAGGGAGCCGGGCAGGCTCTTGCTGCCGTCTCATCGCCCTTTCGCCGCCTTGGTGCCAGTCGTGCCGTGATTCCGAGGCCTGCGCATCGCAGCGTTCGCGGTCGAGGCGAGCGTGTCGGATGGAGCACGCCAGGGGTTTTTCTTGTGCAGACCTCTCCCCTCGACCGCGCCCGTCGCCGGACGCGGCGGCCTTGCACTTGTCCGGCGCGCCCGCTCATGCATCGATGGGCGACCGCGACGACGGGGCCGCCCAGTGCCGGCCCGAGGGATTTCTTGTTCAAGGACGTGTCATGGGGCTGTTTCAGGATGCCTTCTCCCGGTTCGGCCGGGTCGTCATGTCCTATGCCGGCGACACCGCCTTCCTGCACGCCGCCTGCTCGGCCGCCGCCACCGTGATCCTGGCCGACCAGGAGATCGACGAGGAGGAGATCGAGACGGCGCTCGCCGACCTCAGCAACAACCCGATCCTGCACAAGTCCTACGGCGTGCTGAAGCTCGAGCAGGAGCTGCACGAGGCGATCGCCCGCGCCAAGAGCCGGGCCGGGCGGCTCGAGAACCTGCGCCTCGTCGGCGCCATCGCCGACCGGCCGCTGGAGCAGCGCCAGGACGTCTTCCTCATCGCCGCCGACGTCGCCGACCAGGGCGGCATCAGCGAACTGGAGCACAAGGCCCTCGACGAGATCGCCGAGGTGCTCGCCGTCGAGAAGGCGGTCCTGCTCGGCCTCTGACGTCGGGCGCCTGAGATCGGGCGCGTGAGGGCCTGACACCGTCCCGTCCCGCCATATCTCCTCCTCGACCGAAGGATGGGAGTGTGGGGCGATGGATGTCGGATTTCTCGGGCTCGGCCGGATGGGCCGGCCGATGGCGCTCAACCTGGTCAAGGCCGGCCACCGGGTGCGGGTGTGGAACCGCTCCACCCAGGCGGCGGAGGAGCTGCGCGCCCACGGCGCCGTGCCGGTGGCAACCCCCGCCGAGGCGTTCCGGGGCGACGCCGCGGTGACGATGCTGGCCGACGATGCGGCCCTGCGCGCCGTCCTCATCGAGGGCGGCCTCCTCGATCAGGCCGAGACGCCCGGTGTCCATCTCGGTACCAGCACCATCTCGGTCGCGTTGGCCGAGGAACTGGCGGCGGTCCATGGCCGGGCCGGCGTGCCTTACGTCTCGGCTCCGGTCTTCGGCCGGCCCGATGTGGCGGAGGCGGGAAAGCTCAACATCCTGGCGGCCGGCCCGGAGGACGCGATCGCCCGCGCGCAGCCGCTCCTCGACGCGATGGGCGCCAAGACCTGGCGCTTCGGCGAGGCGCCGGCCCGGGCCAATGCGGTCAAGCTCGCCGGCAACATGATGATCGTCGCGGCGATCGAGGCGATGGGCGAGGCCGCGGCCCTCGGCGAAGCGCACGGGGTTGCGGCGTCCGACCTCCTCGACCTCCTCACGAACACGATCTTTGCCGCCCCGGTCTACAAGAACTACGGTGCCTCGATCGCGGCCGGCCGCTACGAGCCGCCGGGCTTCGGGCTGTCGCTCGGCGCCAAGGACGTGCGCCTGGCGCTGGCCGCCGCCGAGGCCGCCCGGGTGCCGATGCCGCTCGCCAGCGTCCTGCGCGACAGCCTGCTCGATGCGCTCGCGCATGGCGACGGGGAGAAAGACCTGTCGGCTCTGGCGACGGTGTCGATGCGCCGGGCGGGGCGGAGCTAACGGCGCCGGCAACCCGGAGAACCCCAGCCCGGATCTCCCGCATCGGGTCGGTCGTCCGGGAAGGGGCGAGAATCGACACCGCCGCTGCGGTTCACGCCCCCGGATCATTCTCCAGCAGGATCGGCTCCCCGTGCGGCGTCGCCGCCGCGGCGCGGGCGAAAGCGGCGCGGCGCGCCTCCAGGGCTGCGGCGCTGGTCAGGCCGCGCTCGGCGAGCAGACCCTCGATGGTCTCGAGCCACAGCGCGTAATCCGCGATGCGGTCGCCAGTCCGGCGGCCCAGGGCCTGCGCCCACTCGCTCCAGGTGAACAGGCCGGCATCGTGCAGCGAGACCACCAGCGCGAAGGTCTGCGCCTCCCAGGGCGCCCCGAAGACCGGAGGCTCGGGCGTTCGGCTCGTGGGCGGTCGGCTCATGCGGCGCTCCGGGCGGGTTCGAGGTAGCTCTCGAAGGCGTTGACCGAGACGGTCAGCCCCGGATCCGCATCCTCGCCCCACAGCTCGATCCCGGCGAAGCGCACGGTGTAGAGCCATTGCGGCGCCTCGCCGGCGAAGACGGCATTCGAATCCGGGAAGACGAAGCCGCCATGGATCCGCTCGACAATGCCGGTGCGGCCGCGGACATAGCGCGGCAGGCGGGTATGGCCGGCCGGGTGGATCACCTTGGCCCGCACCTCGTCGCCGATGGCGAAGCGGGCGGGATTCGCCACCGGGCGGTCGCTCGGGAAGCCGCGGGCGAAGAGCGGCGCCACCTCCTCGGCCTTGAGCACCCGGGCGACCGGGGCGGGCGGGGTCATGGCGGCGCCGGCCGCGAGTTCGCCGGCCTCGACCAGCCCGTGCTGCTGCACTTGGCGTTCCAGGGCCCGGAACCAGATCCGATAGTAGCTGGACGTCAGGTACTCGCCGGGCGGCAGCGATTCGCGCGCCGCACGGCTGGCATCGAGGTTCCAGGTGCCGGTCAGCCCCATCGCCATCGCCATGGCGAAGACCCGCCGCTCCCATGGGGCGTGGAACCAGGGCTCGTCCGCTTCGAGACCCAGCGGGCCGAAGCCCTGCATGCCGCCGAGATCCTGTCCGCCGTTCATGCCTGCACCACTTGGTCGGGGCTCAAGGGAAGCCCGGTGCCGATCATCGAGTCGCGGGTGACGAGATCGGCCAGAGCCGCCTCGTCGAGATGGTCGGTGCCGGGGGGCCGCATCGGCAGCACCATGTAGCGCAGCTCCGCGGTCGAGTCCCAGACCCGGATCCGCGTCCCGGCCGGCAGGCTCGTGCCGAACTCGGCCAGCACCCCGCGCGGATCGATGACGGCGCGGGAGCGGTAGGGCGGCGACTTGTACCAGACCGGCGGCAGGCCGAGCACCGGCCAGGGATAACAGGAGCACAGGGTGCAGACGACGAGGTTGTGCTCGTCGGGCGTGTTCTCGACCACCACCATGTGCTCGCCGCCGCGCCCGCCGACATCGAGCTCGCGCATAGCCGCGCTGCCGTCTGCCAGGAGCCGCGCCTTGAAGGCGGGATCGACCCAGGCCCGCGCCACCACCCGGGCGCCGTTATGCGGCCCGACCTTGGTCTCGTAGGTCTCGATCAGCGCGTCGAGGGCGGCCGGATCGACGTAGCCCTTCTCGACCAGGATCGATTCGAGGGCGCGCACCCGCAGGTCCATCGGCGACAGGTCGCTGCCATGCGGGTGGTCGTGTTCATGATGGTCGTGGTCGTGATGATGGTCGTGGTCTTGCGCCATGTCGGCCCTCCCGGAGCCGCCAGGATACGCGGCAGGCCCTCACGCCGCCACCGTCACGGGCGCACGGCCGGGGTTTCGATGGGCAAGGGCGCGGCGCGCTGCATCAGGTACAGGGTGAGTGCCACCGTCTCCGCCGAGCCGGCGGTGAACGGCTCGGCCCGCATGCCGGCGAGACAGTTGCGCAGGCGCCGCTCCAGCGAGCCGAGATTCTGCCATTCGAGCCGGTAGAGCGGATAGCCGTTCGGGTGCCCCTGGGGGATCGTCGCGGCGCCGAGGCGCCGGCCCCAATGGGCGTCGTGGCAGGCCGCGCAGGAGAAGCCGAGCTGGCCCATCGGCGTCTCAAACAGGGCCCGCCCCGCGGCCCGGGCCGGCGCGAGGCGGGGATCGTCCGGCGGCGCCAGCGGCAGCAGGCGGGAGAGGTGGCCCAGATAGGCGGTGAGGGCCAGGAGGTCGCGGCCCTCCCGCGGCAGCGGCGTCGCGGCCTGGTGGCGGGCACGGCAGAGATTGATCCGCCCTTCGAGGTCGACGGGCCGCGCCGTCGCCTCGTCCCAGGCCGGGTAGCGGGCGGCGACGCCGCGCATCGCGGCTTCCGTGTGGCAACCGGCGCAGGCGAGGGTGCCGGGGGAGGGCGCCCGGGCGAAGAGTTCCGCGCCGTCCTGGACCCAGAGCATGCCCGGATTGGCGGTGTCATCGGCCTGCATCGCTCGGGTTTCCGGCGCCATCTGGTCGAAGCCGGAGCGGCGTTCGGCGGGCAGGAGACCTTGCGCGGCGGCGCCGAGGACCAGCGTCGCGCCGAGCAGCGGCGCCGCGAGGGCGCGGCCCGTGAGCGTGCGGTAGTCCGGTGCGCGCATGCCGGAACAATCCCCGTGGCCGGTCGATCGGGTGGCCTGAGACTACATCGTAGCCCGCAGGCCTGCACGTCGGGCTGCCGCATGGCCGGATGGAGGCCGCCTGACCCGAATCCCGTCCCGCCGTCCTGTCGGCGGTGACAACCGATCTCAGATCGGCCACCGATCTCGGATCGGCCACCGATCTTAGATCGGCTACCGATCTTAGATCGGCCGCACCTCGCCCGGTCGCAGCTTCAGCCGCGCGGCGAGGCGGTCGGAGAGGGTGCCGCTCAGCTCCACCGCCGCCTCCGGCGCGACCGCCTGCACGGCCGCCACGGCGGCGAGCGGATCGGTCGCCATGGCGACGTAGACCCTCAGGGCCGGAGCCTGGGACCCGGTATCGGGGGCCGAGACGGCGACCGTGAAAGCGGTTTGCTTCGGCTTCTTGGCTGGCATGGGATCCTATCGCACGCGGACGGGTCCCCTGTCTCCGCTCAAGCCGCCGCCGCCCACACGCGATCACGTCCCGATGACGGCCTTCGTCGATCGACAGGACGGCCGCCTCGCCGAACCGTGATTTGCGCGGCCGGGCAATCGTCGCGATGTCCGCTGCGATACCCTGCCCTGTGGGATACTGTTCTCCGAAACGCGGCCTTCAAGGGACGAGCGATGCACATCAAGATCACGCGCGGCTGGGAGATGCCCGAGCGCCTCGCCACGCCCGAATCGGTCTTCCTCAATCGCCGGGCACTGCTCGGCGGCAGCCTCGGAATGGCTGCCTCCTCCCTCGCCGGCGGACCGGCCCTGGCCGCCCTGCCGGGCGAGGGGACCGGCGCGGTGAAGACCGCCGACCTGTATCCGGCCAAGCAGAATCCGGCCTACACCCTCGACCGCGCCGTGACGCCGGAGCGCTACAGCGCCGATTACAACAACTTCTATGAGTACGGCACCAACAAGACGGTGACGCCGGGCTCGAACGCCCTCAAAGTCCAGCCCTGGACGATCAAGATCGACGGGATGGTCGAGAAGCCGTTCGAGATCGGCTTCGAGGATCTGGTGCGCAAGATGGCGCTGGAGGAGCGGCTCTATCGCCACCGCTGCGTCGAGGCCTGGTCGATGGCGGTGCCATGGACCGGCTTCCCGCTCTCAGCCCTCGTGGCGCTCGCCAAGCCGACCGGCGACGCCAAGTACATCCAGATGCAGACCTTCCTGGACAAGGCGATGGCGCCGGGCCAGCGCGCCTTCTTCTATCCCTGGCCCTACACCGAAGGGCTGACGATGGCCGAGGCCAACAACGAGCTCGCCTTCCTGGTGACGGGGGTCTACGGCAAGCCGCTGCTCAACCAGTTCGGCGCGCCCCTGCGGCTGGCCGTGCCGTGGAAATACGGCTTCAAGTCGGTGAAGTCGATCAACCGCATCACCTTCACGGCGGAGCGGCCCAAGACCTTCTGGGAGGGGTTGCAAGCCTCGGAATACGGCTTCTGGGCCAACGTGAACCCGGCGGTGCCGCATCCGCGCTGGAGCCAGGCGAGCGAGCGGGTGCTCGGCACCGACGAGCGGGTGCCGACGCTGATCTATAACGGCTACGGCGCGCAGGTCGCCGACCTGTACAAGGGGCTCGAGAAGGAGCGCCTGTTCGTGTAACGAGACGGGCCGGCGCATCCCGCGATGCGCCGACCCCGCTCACCTCACGCCGTGCCGTCGCCCTGGAGGTAGCCGGAGCGGCGGCTGTCGGGCATCTGCAGCGAGACCAGGAAGGCCACGGCGCACATCGCCGTCACGTACCAGTAGAAGGTGGTCTCGAAGCCGGCTTCCTTGAAGCTCAGGGCCACGAATTCAGCCGAGCCGCCGAAGATCGCGTTGGCGATCGCGTAGGACAGGCCGACGCCGAGCGCCCTCACCTCGGCCGGGAACATCTCGGCCTTCACCAGCCCGCTGATCGAGGTGTAGAACGAGACGCATAGCAGCGCCGCGGTGATCAGCAGGTAGGCGAGAATCGGGTTCTGGGCGCCCGCGATCGCATGCAGCAGCGGCACGGTCAGCAGCGTGGTCGAGGCCCCGAACAGCAGCATCGCGGTCTTGCGGCCGAACTTGTCGGCGAACATCCCGAAGAAGGGCTGCGCCACCATGTAGGTGAACAGCACAGCCGTCATCACCAGGTTGGCGGTCTTCTTGTCCATGTGGGTGGTGTTCACCAGGTATTTCTGCATGTACGTAGTGAAGGTGTAGAAGATCAGCGAGCCGCCGGCGGTGTAGCCGAGGACGGTGAGGAAGGCGCGGCGATGGTTGCGCCAGATCGACGCCATGCTGCCGGCTTCCCGCGAGGTGCGGGTCTCGGCGGTCGAGGTCTCGTGCAGCGAGCGCCGCAGGTAGAGGGCGACCACGGCGGCCGCGGCGCCGATGAGGAACGGGATGCGCCAGCCCCAGGCGGTCATCGCCTTGTCGTCGAGCGTCAGCGTCACCAGCACCACCACCAGCGAGGCCAGGAGCTGCCCGCCGATCAGGGTGACGTACTGGAACGAGCCGTAGAAGCCGCGTTTTCCTTTCAGCGCCACCTCGCTCATGTAGGTCGCCGAGGTGCCGTACTCGCCGCCGACCGAGAGGCCTTGCGCCATGCGGGCCAGCAACAGCAGCACCGGCGCGAAGACCCCGATCTGCCCGTAGGTCGGCAGGATCGCGATGACGAGCGAGCCGGCGCACATCATCATCACGGAGATCAGCATCGAGGTCTTGCGGCCGTAGCGGTCGGCGACGCGGCCGAACAGCCAGCCGCCGATCGGCCGCATCAGGAAGCCGATGGCGAACACCGCCGCGGTGTTGATGAGCTGCACCGTCGGGTCGGAGCCCGGGAAGAACACGTCCTTGAAGTAGATCGCCGTGAAGGCATAGGCGTAGAAGTCGTACCACTCGACGAGGTTGCCCGACGAGGAGCCGATGATGGCCTTGATGCGGGCCTTGTTGTCGTAGGCCGCGATGGTCGGGTTGGGCGAGGCGAGGCTGTCGGCGGCGGAGGGCCGCGCGGCCCCGGGCCGGCTCTGGGCGGTGGTGGTCATCGCAGGGTCTTCTCCTCCCGGGGGTGAGCGATGGCGGGATCGAGCGGGCCGTCGGGGCCTCGCGCCGTGCACGGACTAGGAGAATGCCGGCCCGGGGTACAGCCCCGCACCGCACCATTCCGGCATTTTCTCGGCCTGCGGACCGAGTGTCCCAAGGATAGTTGTCTGACGCAAGGTCCGTCCGGCAGGATCTCGGGTCCGGAGAGACGGAGGGAGACGTGCGCGGAAACCAGCTGGAACAGGATGGACATCTCGCTGCAACGCAGCAATCTTGCGAAGACTTGCCTAGGGCCCGGCCGGGCAGGTCTCGCGGGGAGAGGTCTCAAGGGGCTTGGCGCCGGCGGTGCCGGTCTCGGCGGCGACGCGCTCGGCCAGGGCCGCCACGGCGGCGTCGAGATGGGGGCGCAAGCGCTCGCGCGGCGGCACGATCTCGTCGCCGACCTGGACCCAGCGGGCGCCGGTCCATTCCTGCACGGTGAGCGGACGCCGCCCGCTATGGTCGGCGCAGGAGAGGCGCAGGCGGCGGGCGAAGCCGACGAGGCCGAGCTCCTTCCAGCGCACCGGATCGAGGTTGATGGCCTCCAGCCCGCGGCGCATCTCGGATCCGTCGATCCGCTTCTTTCCGGCAAGGGCCTGCGCATTGCGGATGCCCTCGGCCAGGATCACCCCGGCATAGACGCCGCGGTTGTAGAGCGGGCCGGCATTCTCCTCCTTGGGCGTGCGCGACAGCCCGGCATCGATCACCAGGAGGTCGATTTGGTCGAAGGCCGGGAAACTGTCGCCGGGCGCGTGCCAGGTCACGGTGCGCAGGCCCTTGGCGGTGAGGTCCCGGGCGCCGGCGGCCGGCCGCAGCAGGTCGTCCTCCCCGGTCCAGCCCACCGTGACGATGCGGTTGAGGGGCAATCCCGCGGCGGCCGCATCCCGCAGGGGAGTGCCGGAGAGGCCGGCTGTGGCGTCCAGGATCACCGTGTCGGGATCCGCCGCCCGGACGGCGCGCCAGGGGGACGCGCCGTCGTCGGCGTTGTCCGGCAGGGCATAGGCGCGGAAGGCGAGGCCGGCCTCGGATGCCAGCGCCCGCAGCACCGGCTCCGGCTCGCGCCCGGCCGGGCTGTCGCGGTGGAGGTAGGCGAGGCTGCGGCCCTGCGGGCTGTCCTCGCTACCGCCTTGCGCGAGATGCACGAGCGCCGCGCTCAAGGAATCCCAGACCGTGGCCGGCGGCGCGAAGGCCCAGGGCAGCACGTCGC
>JAEWKL010000084.1 GCA_023386115.1 Pseudomonadota bacterium | reverse complement strand
GCTCGCACCTCAGGATGAGGTCGCAGGTGGGGTAGGAAGAGTTTCGAGAGCGCCGCAGTTCTTAGAAAGCCGCCTCTGCAAGTCCCAAGGCAGCCCCTGATACGCGACGCGGCGTGAGCAGACCTGCAACGCCCCTCACAACCGCGCCAGCAGTTCCGTCTTCTTCGCGGCGAACTCGGCTTCCGTCAGCACGCCCTTGCGGTGCAGCTCCGACAGGCGCTCGATCATCCCGAACACGTCCCCCGTCGGCGCGGGGGCTGGATCGGCCGAGGGCGTCGGCGCGAAGGCTATCGGCGCAGGCTGTTCGGCCTGCTGAGCTGGGCCGGATTCCCGCTCGGGCGCCCCGCCGGTCTCGCGCCCAGGCTCCCCCACCACCGGCAGGTCGTCGAGCCGCACCGGGCCGTACTGGCTGGTGAAGCTCAGGGAACGCGACGAGCCCTGCTGCTGCGAGACGCCGCCGATCTGGTGGTCGCCGGTGTCGTAGAGCGTCACCCGGCCGCCGGTCTCGATGGCGAGGCGCCGGGAATCGGGGAAGAAGGCGTAGCGCGCGTCGTTCTGCGATCCGGAACTGGCCGGCTGGCCGAGGCCGTCCGGCCACCAGGACCCGCCGAAACCCTGTCCCGAGAAGCCCTGCGAGGAGAAGCCTTGTCCTGAGAAGCCTTGCCCTGAGAAGCCTTGGGCTTGGAATCCCTGGCTCTCGGCCGGCCTCGCCGTGGCGAGCGGCGCCAGCTCGTCGCAGAGCGCGACGACCCGGGCCTTGAGGCCGAAATTGAACATGTCGCCGATCATCGTCATCCCGCCGGCGGACCACTGACCCATGCCGCCGAGATCGGGATGGTTGAACTGCGCCATCCGGCCGTGGCCGCGGGCCAGCGCGTCGAGGAGGTGGCGGACGGCGTCGGGGCCGACACCGTGGCGGGCGGCGATCGCGTCGAGGTCGGGCATCGGTCAGGTCGCTCCGGAGCAGCGCCTGGGCTTAGCGCACTCCCTGCCCGAGGGGAACGCCCCTGAGGGATGCAGCGAGGGGACCGCATTCACGGGAGCACCCTCGCATCACCCGAGCCCCGGCCACACCCCGCGCAGGCGCTCCAGCCATCCTCCGGGCCGCCGCGGCAGGGGCGGGATCGTCGGCGAGAGGTGCCAGGAGCCCGGATTGGCGCGCAGGTCGCTCTCCCGCAGGGAGTCGATCCGGGCGATCTTGTCGAGGAGCTCCGCCGCCACGGTCTCCGGTTCCCTCAGCACGAAGTTGACGCTGAAACCGTCGCCGGCGTGGCTGCTGGTCCCGACCGGGTAGTAGTAATGCGCCTGCGCATCGGTGATGAGGTCGATCAGCCGGTAGGTCGCGCTCAGCTTGAGCCGGTCCGCCAGGGTGATCACCCGCCGGCCCGGCGGCGCGAAGAGCAGGGTGTGGAAGGCCGAGCCGTTGGCCCCGAGGATCACCCGGTGGCGGGCGAAGAGGCGCACCTGCTCGGGGAAGCTCAGGCGCTCGGGGTGGACGATCCGCACTCCCTCGCGCTCCAGCACGTCCGTGACCGCCTCCTCGTTGGAGAAGCGTCGCACGCCCCCGGTCAGGCGCGTCTTCGACAGGTAGACCGGCTGCGGATCGATATCGACCTCCTCGGGCGCGTAGTAGCCGCGCCCGATCTCCCGGCACAGCTCGGCCATGACCGGGAAGGCGTAATCGTCCTGCTGCAGGGCGGCCTCTGGCACGAGGAGGGTCGGGATCCGCACCGGCCGGCCGAAGGTGGTGAGGTCCATCACGCTCAGGCCCAGCTGGCTCAGGATCTCCGGGATGAACGGGGTCCCGCTCCAATCCGCGTCGGGCCCGGGCCCGTGGCAGAGCAGGGTCGGGCGCAGGCCCCGATCGTCGAGATCGAGGAGAGGCCAGAACCGTGCCAGGGTGTTGATGACGAAGTGGCCGTAATGCGGGTGGATCGCCCCGATATAGAGATAGGTGCCGTCCGGCGCCGCGTCGGTCACCGGACCCGGATGGTGCTCCGGCCATTCGGTGGTCTGCCAGGTCGGGGTGCGGTCGCCGCTGTGGTAGTCGAGGGATTCGGCCACCATCCGGCGCGCGGCGTCGAAGATCACCGGGATCCTGTCGAGGGGATGCGCCCGCGTGAGGTAGTGGGCATCCTCGACCAGGCGCAGGGCCGGCCGGCCCTCCCGCACCTCGGCCCGGCCGTAGAACGCTTCGCTCCGCTGCAGGATCATGCCGCTCTTGAGATTCCCGTCGCCCGCGCGGGCCGTCAGGCCTGCGCCGCCGGGCTCGCATCCCCCGGCACCTCGATCACTGCCCTTAAGCCGCCGAGGGTGGCGGCGTCGAGGCGCAGGCGCCCGCGATACAGGGCGGCGAGGTCGGAGACGATGGACAGGCCGAGCCCGGAGCCGGGCTTGGTCTCGTCGAGGCGCCGGCCGCGCTCCAGCACGGCGGCCCGCGCCTCGGGCGGCAGGCCGGGGCCGTCATCCTCCACCGTGACGATGAGGTGCGGGTACTCGCCCTGGCCGATCACCTCGGCGCGGATCGAGACCCGCGACTGCGCCCACTTGGCGGCGTTGTCGACGAGGTTGCCGATCATCTCCTCGAAGTCCTGGCGCTCGCCGCGGAAGCGCAGGCCCGGGGTGACGCTGGTGTCGAAGGTCAGGTCCTTGTCGTAGAAGATCTTGCCGAAGGTGCGCACCAGGGCCGCCACCACCGGCTCGACGTCGGTGAAGGTGCCGAGCGCCCCGGCGAGCGCTGCGGCGCGGGCGCGGTCGAGGTGATAGTTCACCTGGTCGCGCATCACCGCGGCCTGCTCGCGCACCTTCACGGCGAGCTCGCTGTTGGCATCCCCCGCCGAGGCCTCGTTGACGATGATGCTCAAGGGGGTCTTGAGCGCGTGGGCGAGGTTGCCGACCTGGGTGCGGGCCCGCTCCAGGATCTCGCGGTTGGTCTCGAGCAGCAGATTCACCTCGCCGGCGAGCGGGGCGATGTCCCGCGGGTACTCGCCCGAGATGCGGTCCGCCTCGCCGCGGCGGATCGCGCCGAGCGCCGCCCGCAGCTTGATGAGCGGCGCGAGGCCGAAGCGGATCTGCAACAACGTGGTGAGGCCGAGCGAGAGGCCGAGCAGCGCGAAGGTGGTGGTGAGCGCGAAGGTGAAGCGCCGCATGTCGGCGGCGATCTCGTCCGACGGGCCGGCGACCCGCACGAGGTAGCGGCCCTCCTCGCCGAGATCGACGGTGCGCTCGATGATGCGCAGGGGCCGGTCGTCCTGCGCCTTGCCGTAGCCCTTGCGCAGCTGCCCCGCTCCGGCCTCGCCGACGGCGTTGTCGGGCGGCTGGAGCGGCACGCCGACGAGGGAGCGCGAGGTGCGCAGGTCCCGCGGCCGGGCGTTCGGCCGGCCGACCTGCCAGTACCAGCCCGACAAGGGCAGGTCGAAGCGCGGATCGCCGAGAGTCCCGAAGCTGCGCGCCTCGGAATCGGAGGGCGAGACGAGGTTGGTGGCGAGGTCGTTGGCGTAGACGAGGAGCCGGCTGTCGAAGGCCCGTTCGGTGGTCTCGCGATAGAGGGTCGAGAGGATCAACCCGGCGATCAGCAGGATCAGCGCGCTGGAGATCACCGACGAGACCGCCAGGCGCACCGCGATCGAGCGCTTGCGCCACGGCCGCCAGCCCATCCACCGGCGCGGGGAGGCC
>JAEWKL010000080.1 GCA_023386115.1 Pseudomonadota bacterium | reverse complement strand
ACAACTATGGCCGCCGGCTCAAGACCCTGCGCGGCCTCACGCCTTACGAGTTCATCTGCCAGAGCTGCATGAAAGAGCCCGAACGCTTCAGGCTCAATCCGTCACACCACATGCCGGGACCGAACATCAACCGGCTTCAGGGTTAAGCTCGCCCTACCTGCGCCAGGCTCCAACGGGCGCATCGTGCGCTGCCCTTTTCCGTCTACGAGCGGTAGAGCCGAAGGGGCAGTGGAAGGTCGAGAAGTCGCCGGCACGCTGTGCGGTGGCCGCGACGTTTTTCATCGCACCTGGCCGGGTCGTCCGTAAGCGCCCGCTTCATGATGGTTCGTTTTGGGCATGCCCAAAACCGACCGGGGCTCCGTCTGCAACGGGTGGGAAGCGGCGGGTCGTTGGATGGATGTCGAGCGGCCGGATTGCGCTAGTTCCGGACACTGGTCCGGGTCATCCCTATGCCCTCGTATCCCGACACCTGCCCTTCAAGCTTCGCTGGTTGCACTACAGCCTCCGCACTCATTCGCGTAAGAGAGGCGTATAGAACTCTCCGCAGGTTCCATGCGCAAATCTACCTGAAGAAGGTCACTCTTCCACGGTCGAGCACGAAATCTTGGTCGAATGCCATCACGACGACGACGACGTCGGTCGCGTCCGGACCGAACAGGGCGCTGCTGTCGAGTGGCAGCGTGAAGGCATGTGCCCCGTCGCCGATCCCCGCCTGCGCCAAGTCGGGTCGCATCGTGTCCGCCACGGCGGTGGTGAGCGCCCGTCCCTCGGAGACGACGGTGACTGCCAGTCGGGCGCCGGGCCTGTCAGCCGCGTAGAGCCAGCCGTGAAAGACGATCGTCCCGGGTTTGACGATCCGGAATGCGCCGTGGCCCGCAGCTTGCGCCGCTCCTGTCACCATGTCCAGATGACCGCGAAGGCTGCACGGAGCCGGCCGCTCGATCGATGCGTAAACGGGCGTTGCGTCCTCGCTCACCTCGCCGGTCCTGCGGTCGTGGAACGGCGCGCCCGCCGCGTGGCCGGATGTCGGGCCATCTAGGGCCATCCTGGACGTGCGGACCAGCCCAGCTTCCTGGAACGCCGCAACGACCAAGCCGAGCAGGCTGATACCGTCGAAGTAGTTGAAGGTGCGGTTGTGGAGGTGCTCGAGCACAACGTCGCGGCGCAGGAACTGCCAGATCGATAGGTCGTGACGAGAAAAGAACGCGGCCAGCCAGGCCCGGATGGTGGGATTGTGGTTCAGCGAATATTGCCAATTGCCGAAGACCGGCCCCGCCGTCGCCGGGATCGGCTCGCCACCGGCGCAGCCCAGGCGCGGATCCCAGCGTTGCAAGGCGAAGGGCAGCGGCAGCAGGTCCGGTGCTAGGTCCGAGACGAGGCGGTGGTGCACGACCTCCATCTTGCGCTCCTCCGGAGTGAGCAGGAAGGCGAGCCGCATCAGGGCCGGCACGCCGAGCGGCGTGATCGGCTGACGCTCGAAGGATTTGATGCCGCGCACGGCTCCGAGCCAGTTCGGGATGCGGTTGCGGTAGTAGAACACGTCCGGCAGATCGTCCGATGCGGCGCCCTCCCCGGACGCGCGGTCCATCTGCCCCTGAAGCTCGGCACGCAGATCGGAGACCGCCTCCGGACGGAGCATCCCCAGCGGATCGAACGGGGCCTGGAGCGTCACCATCGTCACGGGATCGAGCGGCCCGTCCGGGATCGGCCGTTTGGAATAGGCCTTCAGCACCTCGCCCATATGCCCGGTGATGAGCGATTCCGTGCCTGTGCGATGGCCGAGGATCAGGTCCCATCCGCCGACCATGCCGTCGGTCTGGAACGTCTGCGCCGCCAGGCGATCGACGAACATGTCCAACGTCCAATGGGCGGGCGTGTCGCTGCCGAGCGGGGCCTGACGCTCGTGCGGCACATTGCAGGCGGCGGCGATCCGACGCCCGGCGACCACGTCCGGGTGCCCCTCGTACCCCCGCGTGAACAGCCGAAGACGGTCGCCGAGGCCCAGCGAGAGGCATAGCGCGAGCACCGCCCGGCTGTCCTTGCCGCCGGTGATCGGCAGGTCGATCCGGTCCTGGCCGTCGGTCGCCAGCCGCAAGGCGGCCTGGGCCTCGACGATTCCCTGCTCGAGCAAAGCGGCGGCGGCGCCGGCAAAACCCCGCCGCTCCGGGAAGGTCACTACCGGCCGCGGCGAGGCGCGCAAGTGCGGCCGACCGCGGTCGAGGGTGAGCGCCATGCCTTGCGGCACGGCGCGCACGCCGCGATAGGATGTGCCGTCGCCGACGCGGTAGCCGATCGTCGGCAGCCACACGAGGGTGCGGGTGTCGCTGGACCAGTCCGCGCGCAGGGTGGCGAGGAACGCGGCCCGGTTGGCGACGGCCGCGCCGTCGCCGTCCGAGAAAAAGAGCTGGTGCAAGCCGGCGGGGTCTGAGAACGCCAGCACCTGCCCATTGGCAAAGACCCGTAGGATCGCGTACTCACCGGCGACGTCCTCGGGCAGGCCAGCCGATGGTGCGTCGAGCAGGCCCGCGATCATGCGTGCATCGAGCAGCAGGGGGTGCCCATTCCGTGCCTGCCAGGCGACGCCGTGCAGCACGCATGCCTCACCGGTCGCAGCATCATGCCAACCTTGCTGTGCTGGGGTATAGTACCGCGTCGCTGTCGCGAGGACGGAGAGTTCCCATATGCCAAGCCGGCACTCCGTCGCGAGCGCCGCGACGACGTGAGACTCGGCCCGCAGGCGCCGGCGAACCGCCTCGGGCGCGGCTGGTCCGGGCGAAGGCCAGAGTGCGAACAACGCCATCGCGAAACCTCACTGCGTACCGCATACAATCGTCAGGAACGGATCTTTGGTTGAGCTGAAGGCTGTAACATATCATCGCGCAGTGCACGGTGTGCTGCGATGGCAGACACGGCATCCGCGTGTCGAGTCCATGGCCAAGCGGGGACTACGATGACTGGTCGCCTGCGCAAGGCGATCCTCGTGCTCGGCATGCACCGCAGCGGTACGTCCGCACTGACGCGGCTGATCGGCTACCTGGGCGCAGCGATGCCCGCGGACGCAATCAAGCCGCATGCCGACAACGTGCGCGGCTTTTGGGAGTCCGCCGGGATCGTGAAGGCAGATGACGCGCTGCTCCGGACCGCGCGGTCTAGCTGGTTCGATCCGCGCCCGCTCGACCTGTCAAGGGTCGATGGGGCTGTGATGCGGTCCTGCAAGGACCGGCTGTGGGAGGCGATCGAGACGGCGTTCGGCGAGGCGCCGCTCTTTGCCATCAAAGATCCGCGCCAATGCCGGTTCGTCCCGCTGGTGGTCGAGACCTTGGCCGAGCACGAGGTCGATGCCTGCGCGGTGCTGATGTTTCGGTCTGCCGAGGCCTCGGCCCAATCGCTGGAGCGCCGCGACGGCACCACGCCCGCCTATGCGCAGCTGCTTTGGCTGCGGCACACTCTCGACGCCGAGCGCTCGACCCGCGCCTTGTCTCGCGTCCTCGTAAGCTACGACGACATGCTGCGTGACTGGCGCCCGACGGCGACGCGGCTGCTGCCGCTCCTGGGACGGGAGGCCTTGCCGGACGTCGGCGTCATGGCCGCGATCGACGCGTTCATCGACCCGGCCTTGCGCCATGATGGCGGCAGCGGCCCGCCGCAGGCCGATCCGCTGCTCGCTGACCTGGTCGCCGACGTCACGGAGACGTTGCGCCTCATGATCGTTCAGGACGACGCGACGGCCCGCCGGGAGCTCGATGCAGCCCATGACCGCCTGGAGGCGGCTCGCTGGCTGGTCGAGGAGATCGTCCATGACGAACTCCGCCACCGCCGTGTTCAGGCGCAGCAACTGAAGGCGGCAGATGAGGCCGGCGTAGCGCCGCTCCTGCCGCCGTCGTCACTTCCGGACAGGCCGGCGCCAGCACCGGTCAGCGAGATGGACCTGGCTGAAGTCGTCGCCACGATCCGTGACAGCGGATTGTTCGACGAGGCGTGGTACGCGGCCACCTACCCGGATGCCAAGGCGAGTGGGCTCGATCCGATAGAGCATTACGTGATGATCGGCGCCGCTCAGGGCCTCAACCCGCACCCGCTGTTCGACACGGTCTTCTACGCCCAGCAGATGGCCCGGCGCATCGCACTCGAAGGCGAACCGTGATCCGGGCGGCGCTGGTCCTCCACCTCTACAATGCCGACGTCGCGTTGGAGCTGATCGACCGCATCAGTCGGCTCACACTCCCTGCGGACGTGTTCGCGACGCATGTCGGCCCGCTTCAGCCATCGGTGCGGGCGGCGCTCGACCGCCTGGAACGCAGGGTCGAGACGACGGAGGTCCCGAACCGTGGCTGGGATATCGGCCCCCTCCTCGGCCTGCTCCCGCGGCTGGCGGCGGGAGGCTACGAGGTGATCGGCAAGCTGCATACGAAGGATGCTGGCAAGCCTGACGGCCTGACCTGGCAGCAATTCGCCTACGAGGGGCTGATCGCCTCGGATGCTCTCGTGGCCTGCATCCTGGCGCAGTTCGCGACTCATCCCGGCCTTGCCCTCCTGGGACCGGGGGCGCTGTACCGGTCGGCCGCAACGCATCTTTTCAGGAACGACGAGCAACTGTCGGACATGGCGGCGCGCCTGATGGTGCCGGGCTACCCGCCGGCGGATTGGGGCTTCTTCGCCGGTACATTCTTCTGGACCCGGCTCAGCCTGCTGGAAGCGGTAGCACGGCTGGCCGATGCCGACGCGCCCAGCGACTCGGACCAGCGGGACGGCACGAGCGCGCACGCGATCGAGCGCCTGTTCGGCCTCGCCGCCCAGGTCTGCGGCGGCACGATCGGGCTGGTCGAGCATGGGAGGATCCGGCTCGTCCCCGCGACCGCTCCGCTGCCGCGCGAGCCAATTCTTCAGGCTCTGCGTGCTGTCCCGCCCCGGACAGACGCGATCGCCACGCTGATTGCGCATCGTAACCCGCTGCTCGACTACATCCGGCACGGGCGGGATCCCGACGCCCTCGATCCCACCCCGTATTTCAGCAGCCGCTACTACAATCATATCCACCGCGACGTGTTCGATGCCGGGTTCAACCCGCTCCACCACTACGTCGCGTACGGCAGGGACGAAGGCCGCCGGACCGCGCCCGTGGCGCATCGTAACCCGCTGCTCGACTACATCCGGCATGGGCGTGACCCCGACGCCCTCGATCCCACCCCGTATTTCAGCACGCGCTGGTACAACCGATACCATCGGGACGTCGCCGCTGAAGGCCTTCATCCCTTGAGCCATTACATCCGGTACGGCGCCGCGGAAAACCGTCGCGTCGCGCCGTTCGGCCATCGCAATCCGCTGCTCGACTACATCCGGCACGGGCGCGATGCCGACGCGCTCGACCCCAATCCCGACTTCAGCAGCCAGTCCTACAACAGCGTCCACCGCGACGTGTTCGATGCCGGGCTCAACCCGCTCGCCCACTACATCGCATACGGCAGAGCCGAGGGACGGCTCACGATGCCGGTCGTCGAGCCCGTCCGCGATGACACGGCGCCGGAGCCGGACGAGCATCCGCGCCGCTTCTACAGGGCTTTCGATCTTGTCCGCGAGCGTGCATTCTTGGCCGACGTCGCGAAGAGGCGTCTCGGCACGCGAGCCGGGCAGGTGCCGGTAAGCATTGTCATGCCTGCCTATAACGGCGCCGGCCGGATCGCCGCCGCCATCCGATCCGTGCTGGCGCAGACGCATGCGCAGTTCGAGCTGCTGATCGTCGACGACGGCTCGACGGACGCCACGACGGCGGTCGTAGCGGCCTTCACGTCCGATCCGCGGGTGCGGCTGATCACGGGATCGCACCGCGGCGTCGCGGCGGCCCGCAATCTCGCCCTGTCCGAGGCGCGTGGCGAGATCATCGCCTACCTCGATTGCGACAACCGCTGGAAGCCCTGGTACCTGGAGGTGATGGTCGCCTGGATGACGCTGGCGGCGCTCGATATCGGCTATTGCGCCATCGCGCTGCGCTCCGACGAGCAACGTCTCATCGGCTATCGCGGCGACGATTTCGACTGGGCGGCCTGCCTTCAGGAGAACTACGTCGACCTCAATGGTCTGTGCCACAAGCGCGCGCTGGTCTACGAATTTGGCGGCTTCGACACCCGCCTGCGCCGCATGGTCGACTGGGACCTGATCCTGCGCTACGGCAGCGACCGAGAAATCGGCTACGCGCCCTTCGTCGGATGCGAGTACGACGACAGCGAGAAGGCGAGCGGGCGCATCAC
Organism: Pseudomonadota bacterium; assembly: GCA_023386115.1. Taxonomy (GTDB): domain Bacteria; phylum Pseudomonadota; class Alphaproteobacteria; order Rhizobiales; family Beijerinckiaceae; genus Methylobacterium. Next base: position 22,889 of record JAEWKL010000080.1, on the reverse strand, counting down.
CCTGCGCGAGCCGACGGCCTTCCAGGCGCTGATCCGCGCCAAGCATCGGCTGGGGCATCTCGACGCCCCGCGCATGCTCGCCTCTCACCTGCGACTTGCCTTCGCGATCAAGATCGCGGCCCCGGAGGACGAGCGCGAGGTGTGGGGCGACACGCATTTCGCCGAAGGCCTGAAGGCCGCGCTGGAGCGCCTGGGGCATTCCGCGCGGATCGACTTTCGGAACCAGTGGTACGGCCACTCCTTCGAGACCGAGGACGTCGTCATCGTGCTGCGTGGGCTGATCGCCTACGAGCCGAAGCCCGGCCGCCTCTGCTTCATCTGGACGATCAGCCATCCCGATCAGGTCGACTGGGCAGAGTACGATCGCTACAGCCGCGTCTACGCGGCGTCGGCGTCCTACGCGGCGCTGCTCGGCACGATCGTGTCCCCACCAGTCAGCACTCTGCTGCAAGCTACCGATCCGGCACGCTTTCGCCCGCTCGACGATCCGCCGGACGCCCCGGAGGTTCTGTTCGTCGGCAATTCTCGCGGCGTCGACCGGGAGGTGGTGAGCTGGGCCTTCGAGGCCGGCCATCCACCCGAGATCTACGGCGGCGGCTGGGAGGGGCGGGTACCCCCGGCTTCGGTCAAGGCCGCGAGCATCGATAACACGGCGCTCGGCGGCCTGTATGCTGGAGCGGGCGTGGTGCTCAACGATCACTGGCCGTCGATGCGGGCATTCGGGCTTCTGTCGAACCGACTGTTCGACGCGGTGGCGAGCGGCGCAAGGGTGATCTCGGATCCTGTGCCGTCGATGGCCGCGGTGTTCGGCGACGCAGTGCATCCGGTCGATGACGCGGCCGGGCTCGCGCAGACCGTGGGGGCACTTCACGCGGCGCCGCGCGACCGCGCCCGCGAGCGCGATGCCGCGGCCCGGATCCACGCAGCCCACAGCTTCGATGACCGCGCCCGCGTCTTCGTTCGCGACGCCTTCGCGGTCCTAGGGCTCGACGCTCCGGTCGCCCCGTCGTCCAAGGCACCCGATCGACGCCTGCGCGTGCACGTCGTCGCCCCCTATGGTCCCTACGGGCCGCAGAGTTCGACCTTCATCCGCCTCGCCACCCCGTTGACCGACGACACGGTCAGCGCGCGCGTCCGCCTCAGCATCGGTCCGGCCGATCAGGTCGTATCGGATTGCGACGTCTGCATCGTCCAACGCACGGCGTTACCCGACATGGACGCGGCGGAGGCATTGGTAGGCCGGGTCGCGGCGCTTGGCGCGGTGCTGGTCACCGATGTCGACGACGCCTTCACACTTATCGATGCCGGCCACCCCGAGCACGCGGCCTACGGCCCGCGCAAGGTCGCGCTCGACCATGTGATTGCGGCCTCAGAGGAAACCTGGTTCTCGACCTCCGAACTCGCGCGGGTCTATGCGAGTCGGACGGATCGCGCGGTGATCGTGCCCAACGCGATCGATCCGCGGCTGTGGCGCGACTGGCGCCACACGCGCCCGCCCGCCTTCGCCCAGGCGCAGGTGAGCATGCTCTACATGGGCACGAGCACCCACCGCGCCGACTTCGCCTTGATCCGCCCGGCGCTCGAGCGGTTGGCCGAGGCCCATGGCGACGCGTTCACGGTGACGCTGATCGGGATTGCGCCCGACATCGCCCCCGCGCCGTGGCTGCACCGGTTGTCCCCACCGGCCGGATCGATCGCCTACCCGCGCTTCGTACGCTGGCTGCGCGGACAGGGGCCGTTCGATCTCGGGCTGGCGCCGCTGGTCGACACGGCCTTCAACCGCTGCAAGTCGGACATCAAATGCCTGGACTATGCCGCATTGGGCATGCTGCCCCTGCTCTCCGATACGCTAGCCTACCGGTCCGATCCCGAGCTGTCGCGGTTCGCGCTATTCGCAGGCGACGAGGCGAGCTGGTTCGAGGCCCTGCGCAGGGTGCTGCGCGAGCGTGACGATGCCGCGCGGCGCGCGGCAGAGCTGCAGGCCTATGTCTGGGAGCAACGAAGCGCCGCCGGCACCGCCCGGCGGCTGCTCGACCGGATGACGGCTCTGTGCGGCTAACCCAGCGACGGCCAGGCCGCGATGTCGAGGCCGGTCAGCGCAGCGAAGTCGCGGAGATCGTCGCGCAGCTCGTCGGCAACGACCCGCCGGTCTGCCTCGGTCGGGATGGACGGGAACGCGATGGTCGGGCGCGGGCGCTCGCGCTTCTCGCCGATGTCCGGGAACGGGTCGATGCCGAGGAAGGAGGCGATCCGCGCGAGCGTCGCGCGATGGTGGGACAGCAGGTCCTCCGAGCGCAGGAACAACAGGTTTTCGGGCGGGAAGTAGCGAAGCGCGCGGCGCACCTGCTCCGCGTAGCGCCCCCGCTCGACGTAGCTGTAGACGCGCCATTGCGGCGCCAACCGAGGCAGCCCGTCCAGGCGCCGCCGGCCGGCGCGGATCGCCTCCGCAAAAGGCAGCGTCTCGTCGCCGCGCGCGAATTCCATGCACCATTGTGACCAGGCCCGCTCGAACGGATCGCGAAACAGAAAGATCAGGCGGCTGGCCGGATTGTAGGCATGGATGCGGCCGAGCGACGGCGGCCAAAAGCCGTAGATTGGTGTAACGTCGAAGCGGATCCGGCTGCCATCGTTGTCGGGAAAGAACGCGTCCAGCGCCGCGTAGTCGGGAGCCGTCCAGTCCTGGCTTTCATCGTCGAAGAAGTGAATTTCCTTGCGGCTCGGCGTGAGCAGCGCCGGGTGCTCGCGCAGGTAGGCATGCAGGCTCGTGGTTCCGCCCTTCTGGGAGCCACAACAAAATACAGATACTAGAGCGTTCATGGGTCATTCCAGATAATACAAATCTATCGAGCGGCTACTGTGGCCGTGTCAAGATTATTGGCCAAGCTTTATGTGACATTTAGTGTCGTCTCAGCCTGTCAATCACAGGAATATCAGAAAAATAATCGTCTGGTCAACTGCTTACGGCCGATCTAGTCCGCTGAGGTCCACCCTATTAGATCGGTCCATGTCGACACACTTCGGGTCCACATGAGTGGCCTCTTAGATTGGAAGGCGCTGTCGTCCGGCTTCTAAAACTCACATGGATCGATCTCGCGTCCCCGACATGTCCGGATAGGTATACCCTTGCGGACGAGATCAGCCGCGCATAGCTCGTGCGCGACGGGGTTGGTGCGTGCTGGACTAACTGCTAAGACGACGCCCGGAGCGAGGACACCATGTCAGAGCACCGGGAAAAAGCTCGCCGATCTCGATCGTCAGATCGCCGAAGCCATCGCCGAGCGCGAGGACTTGATCCAGCGCATCCCAAGCCTGCCGCTTCGCAGCCCCGAGAAAGCTGAGGCCGTGCGCCACCGCGACGCCCTCAACGAGGTTCTGGTGTCACTGCGCCGCTACCGGCGCGTCCTGGACGACGTGCAGCGATAGAGCGCGCGGCCGGAACGAACTCCTACAACGGTGGCACCCCACCTGGACCGTTCCGACAGGGCAGGACCTAGTGGACCAGATAGCCCTGGATCGTCAGCCACTTCGGCCTGCATCCAGCCAAGCCTTGGAGCGCATGAACGCGGCGGTATTCCCGCACGATCCTGTGGAGGGAAGAAAGGTCTACCTTTCTCCTAAGGTTGAGCGGACAGCGCTGTCGCAAGGGCTGCCGTGCCTTCCCGGCAGCTCTCAATCTTGGGCGCCTGGATGAGGGCCGAGTCGAGGTCGGTCGGCGGTCGGAGCCCAGCTCGGGTTCTCGCCGGCAGGCACACAGTATGTGAGGCGTTCTCTCATGCACAGTCACGTGTGAAATAATTATTTCTAAGTTATGGCCGACAAATATTATCTTCTAGTCCGAATATTATCACCAGTCGGTACATTACTTTTACGAGATGGTACATATGTATCCAATCCATCGAAATCATCTATTGCTGAGTCGTGCTTTCGATTGTATTTTTCATCTAAATTGTCTTTGGATGATCGTATAGGTGCTAATGCTGACTCAAATTTAGCATTAATTATATTATTTAAAGTTTCGCCTGGTACAAAAGAATAAGATTTACTTCTATAATCTCTTATTTCTTTTTCTGCATAGATAATGGCGCTGCTAAGTTCAATGTTTGCAAGCTCAAGCTCTACTTGAGTTACATATGCACATGGCTTGCATAAGCCTTGCTCTCCTAGCTTATCTTGAATGGCTTTTGGTAGTTTTCCAAGTGCTTCATGGGTAGGTGTATTGTAACCACTCATAACACTTTTAATAAGATTTAATAGATCTTTGTGCCTTTGGACTGTATAAGTTGCTGTTTCCAAGATCATTTCGTCTCGACGCTTAGCATCTGGTAGGGTCATAGGAGGCGGAGGTACCTCTGTTCGGGGTGGGACAGGTGCGGGTACTGGCGCGGGCGAAGTTGAGCTTCTACTTTCAGAGTCGATGGAAGGTCGCCGCTCCCTTGGTTCTGACCGCTCACGACCCCAGTAAACACAGTCGCCTCCGATACATCGATACTGCGCAAGGGCAGGTTCAAGCATTGATGCGATTGTAAGTATGAAGATCAAGACATTTCTCATAGGAGTTCCCACGATACGATGCCTATCTGAGACCGAGCCACGGCCCAGTCTTAAGCCTCATTTGCTGAGACACTTCTATCCGGATCCATTGTGCATGCATTGTGTCGCTGAATTTTTCTTTGCGCGCAGGTTCAGATTACCGCTGTTTTCCGGAAAAGGAAATAGAAATATTACAGTTTAGATTAAAACCTCCATAGCGAAGCGTTGCCGGATCCACTCTGTCCAGACTCGTGTGCATAAGGTGAGCGGCTTGTTGGTCGCACAAAAAGGACCGTTTTCGAGATTGTCGCAGTGGGGCCCTGCGGCGTACCTATACTGCGCAATAGGCTGTCTCAAAATAAGCCTTAAAACAAGCGCCTCATTTCCTCACCATATGGATGAGAACGCTCGGCCGTGCGCAATCGCGCATGCTCGGCGCGGCAGCCTGTCTTCCGGATATGGTGGAACACCTCGATCTTCCAGCGCCGGGCATACCAATCCAATTTCTCGACGGCCTGCTCGGGGCTGTCCATGAGCAAGTCGGTGATCAGCCGCCAATCGATCGCTGGACGATCTTTCGGTGTTTCCGGCTCACGTGTGTGCAGGACGGTGAGTGACAGCGGGGGATAGCGCTTTTGTTTGCCGATCGGCGGCAGAACCGTGATGCGGCGATAGCGGAGTTCGACCGAGGCGGTGACGAGCCGCCGTCGCTGATCGCGAACCTCGACCCGATGAAGGCCTTGGACGGCGACCTCATCCATCTCGTTGGCGATCGTGTGCTGGCCGTCACCGGCCAGCCGATCGACGCAGCTGCGCACGATGAAGTGCGTGCCGAGGTCATGGGCCAGAGAAAACAATTCGTAGATGTCGCTCTCGCGGTCACCGACATGCACGCAACGGTCCGGCGCGGCAAACAGCGATGTAGACTGGCGAAGGTTCTCCAGCCAGCGGAAGCTCTCTTTCTGCTCGATCGGTACGTGGGTCGGATTGACCTTGCGCTTGAGCGCATTCGTGCCTTTGAACTTCTGCCGCGACCAGAACTTCACCGCCGCAAGCCCGAGCGGCAAGCCGTCAGTGGTCACCGCGAGCGAGGCATGCATGAGCAGGCCACACAGCGTGTGCATGCGAACCTGACCTGCCTTGTCGCGCCCAGTGGTGACGGTGCGGGTGATCCCGACGGCCTCATGGCTCTCGCGCTGGAACGTGAACTCAGTCGTATCCTGGAGGACCAGTACGGGGCTCTCACTGGCCCGCACACGCTCGCGTGTCGATGCGAAGTGACCCGACAGGATCTGCGCCTCGCTGACCCGTTCGTTGGAAAAGAAACGGTATGCGGCTTTGGTGCTGGCCCAGTCCTGGCAGGCAAACGGCAGGCTGGCGCCGAGGCTACGGTCCATCTGTCCGACGAGCCGGTGCAGCCGCTGCTCGAGGCGGGCATCGGCGAAAGTGCTACCGGCGAGTTCCTCTTCCCACCGGCACCGTGTGGCAACGGGCATGGAACACCTCGTCTTCCAAGGGTTCAGGTGCCTCTCAACCAATCACCGGTGAGCCCGATCCCGCAACGCTCCAAGCTTGACCATGGATGTGGGTAAAAGGAAGCGTCACCGAGCGCTTACGCTCAATCGCCGCGTTCACCGATAGCTGTGCTGGTGCTCGGAGAACGTGTGATCATCCACAATCCCATGGCGATCATCCCGATGCCGGCGAGGTGGAACCACGCCAGCCGCTCATCAAGCCAGACAACAGCCATTAAGGCCGAGAAAACCGGGCTAAGATAAAGGAAGGTTGCAGCTTTGGTGGGGCCTATTTCGCCAACGCCAAAAATATAGAGGAAATTACCAAGCATCGTCGGACCGACGGCTGTGTAGAGGATGGCGGCGCTGGCCAGTACCAAATCGGCCGACGGTTGCACGAGCCAGCCGCTGCCGCACAACAGGGAGATCAAATACACAGGGAGCATTACGAGAATGATGCCGGACCAAGCGGTCGCGACCGTCAGTGCGAGCACGTCCACCGTCCGACTCCAAACTCGCACACGCAAAGAGAACCAAGCAAAGGTGATCGCCGCCAATAGCGACAGAAGGTTGCCGAAGCTGAGTCTCAGGCCCGTGACGATCGATGGGTCACCCTTCGTGATGATCATCAAGGTTCCCCCGAGCGAGAAACCAAGTCCTCGCCACACTCGCCTGTCGACCCTCTCGTTGCCCGTCATGCTGCCGAGAAGCGCGATCCATATCGGCGTCGTCGCGTTGATGAGACCCACCTCAAGCGCCGGGCTGTAATAAGCACCCCCGAGGAGCAGATAAGAAAACAGACCTACGCCGATCGCACCGCCGGTCGCAATTGAGCAGAGCTCATGGCGAAGGGAGCACCAAGCTCGACTGAGAGACGAAGCTGCGAAAAGAGTGAGCAGAACCGCACCGATGAGCCATCTCCAGAAAACCAAGGACGGGAGCGGCACCATATCACGCACCGACCTGGCGACCACATGATTGCTGCCCCAGAAGAATGCTGTGGCAATGACAGCTGCGACGCCGAGGCGGCTTCCGATCTTTTGCATTGATCGTAAGCACCTCTTATCGTCATCGGCTCTAGCTGCGTGTGCAGGCGGCCACGGAACATGCGCTCCTAAAGCGTGAGCTGCGCGGCGAATGTGGAGTGGCCCCTGTTTCGACCGGAACCGAGGCGCAACCGTGAGGACCTAGGCGGAAGCCTAGGCGTGCGCCTATGCCGAACGATACGCAGCGGATCGAGATCATCACGGGACATGAGCGTCGCCGGCGCTACACTGCCCAGGAGAAGGTGCGGCTGGTCGAGCAGACAATGCAGCCAGGCATGACCGTCTCGGCGGTCGCCCGCCTGCATGGCCTCTCGCCAAGCCTTCTGTTCGGCTGGAGGCGTCGCATGGCCGAAGGTGGGCAAGTGGCAGTGCAGGCCGATGACAACGTTGTCGCCGCCAGCCGTGTGCGCGAGCTGGAACTGCGCGTGCGTGATCTCGAGCGTCTGCTCGGGCGCAAGACGCTGGAGGTCGAAGTGCTCAAGGAGGCCTTGGCAGCCGCGCGCGTAAAAAAAGCCGTGTGGCCGTTGCCGTCACAGCCCTCGGACGCTTCCCGGTGAAGGTGGTGGCCGACGTCCTCGGGGTGGCCCGCTCCAACCTCATCGAGCAGAGCCGGGCCAAACACTGCCGCGGACCGTACCGGCGCGCCGACGATGAGGCGCTGCTCTCAGCCATCCGCGCCGTCACGGACGTGCGTCCTACCTACGGCTACCGGCGCGTGACGGCGATCCTGAACCGAACGCGGCGGGCAACCGGCGAGCCTGGGCTGAACCATAAACGGGTATTCCGCCTCATGAAGCGGGCCGACCTCCTGCTTCTGCGTCACACAGGCGAACGACCGCGGCGCGTTCACGACGGGCTCGTGATCGCTTCAGCCTCGAACCAGCGCTGGTCGTCGGATGCGCTGGAGGTCGCGTGCTGGAATGGCGAGGTGGTGCGGGTGGCCTTCGCGATCGACACGCACGATCGTGAGATCATCGCCTTTGTGGCTTCGACGGGTGGGATCACCGGCCAGATGGTCCGTGATCTCATGCTGGCTTGCGTGGAGATACACTTTGGCCGCGTGCAAGCTCCTCATCCGGTGCAGTGGCTGAGCGACAACGGCTCAGCCTATACGGCCGCCCAGACCCTGACCTTCGCGACCGCTCTCGGCCTCGTTCCCTGCTTCACGCCTGTGCGGTCACCTGAGAGCAACGGGGTGAGCGAGGCATTCGTGAAGACGCTGAAGCGGGACTATGCCCGCGTGCAGCCTTGCCCCGACGCCGACACTGTGCTCGTGCGCCTGGGTCACTGGATTACCGACTACAACGAACACCATCCCCATCAAGGGCTCGGCATGCGCTCGCCTCGCGAGTTCATCCGTGCTCAAAAGCAGCTTGCCCCGTGTCCGGTCTGACAGGGGCAACTCCAGAATGCGACCGATGGGGTGAGACCTGGCTCCTACATCTCGCACATCTGATGCTCGAGATTGGACTCGGCCAGATCAGTATCGGCCGAGGTGCCGGTGTTGCTGAAGACGCTCCATCACACGAAAGGCCGTCAGGAGCAGAGCAATATCGGATCCAACTGCGTCTTGCACCTGTCAGGACATTTTCTGACGCAGTGACTGAAGATTTCTTGCAAATAATGCCAAATCTAGAGACTGGGATGTGTACCCTTTTGCCACACAATCGGGCGCCGCTCTAACTCCGGTAATCAGGCTCCTGGCGATCCAAGGTCCGGCGAAGGCTCTGGAGATGGAGCTTGGCCGACTCCGCGTCGCCGGCCCTCATCTGGCGAGCCGTGACCTCGGCAATCTCCTTTGAGACAGGGATGATGTGTCGGCCCGTCGATAGTGCGAGGCACTGCACCTCGCACGCCCGCTCGAGGTAGTAGAGGTCGTCCCACGCTTCGGCGATGGTCGGAGCCAGTACCATGACGCCGTGATGTTTCATGAAGATGATGTCGGCGTCACCGACGGCGGCCGCGATCCGATCGCCCTCGCGCTCATCTAGGGCGAGACCGTTGTAGTCTCTATCCACAACAGTACGGCCGTAGAATTTCAGAGCTGTCTGGCCCGCGAAGACTAGAGGATCGCCTTCGACCATCGTGAGCGCCGTCGCGTAGGGCATGTGCGTGTGGAAGGCGACGCGGGCACGCGGTACGTTCCTGTGCAGACGCGCGTGGATGTAGAACGCCGTGGCCTCGGGCTCACCCTCACCCTGAACGACGTTGCCGTGGAAGTCGCAGATCAGGAGGCTCGAAGCGGTCACCTCCCGAAAGGCATAACCATAGGGGTTCACCAAAAACAGATCGTCGTGGCCCGGTACCAGAGCGGAGAAGTGGTTGCAGATGCCCTCGTGCATGCCGAGCCGGTCCGCGAAGCGGAAGCAGGCGGCGAGGTCGATGCGCGCCTGCATCACCTCGTCGCCGTCGAGCGCAGGGCGGTTCAAGCGATCGGTCGGAACCGAGGCGGGAGGGGCGGAGTCGCGGTTGAGGGAATGTGCCATGGTCGCTCGCTGTGTCGTCGGCTCAGGCCTCAGGATTGCGTTTCCACCGGCGCTACCGCCGGAGATGATGAGGATGCCTGCGGCATCCAGCTGCCCTCGGGCGCACCATTCGTCAGGTAGGACAGCACCATATCGACGATGTGCGCCTTCCGGGATGCCAGGTTCTTGGGTGCCTTGAGATCCCGCTCGAAGAGGAGCGAGAGCGTGAAGCGGTTCGAAAGATAGAAATAGCCGAGCCCTGATATGGAGATGTACAACTCCACAGCGTCTATGTTCGGCCTGAACACCCCTTGCTGCACGCCCTCATTGAGGATCGTGCGGATCGTGTCGGAGAGGCGGTTATAGAGAGCCCGTATGATGGGTGATTTTGTGATGTGCTTGCCGCGATGCAGGTTCTCCGTGTTCAGCATCACGATCACATCGGGCTCGTCGATAAACACCTGGAAAGTGCTCTCGCAGAGCCGTCGCATCGCCTCAACGGGATTGAGGCCGGCGAGCGGAACGTCGCCCTGGCGCCGACGCAGCGTCTCGTAGGTTCGCTCCAGAACGCGGATGTAGAGATCCTCCTTCGAACCGAAATGGTGGTAGAGGAGGTTCTTGCTGATCTTCGCCCGGGCGATGATGGCATCGACGCGCGCGCCATCGTAGCCCTTGCGGGCGAACTCCGCCTGGGCCGCCTGAAGGATGCGCTCCTGGGTCTGGATCGAGTCGCGCTTGCGCGGCTGCTCAGTCACGTCCTGCCTGAACTCTTTCAATGGGGCCGCGAGCGTCGCGGTCCTCATGCCGCTTTAACCTGGCGGCGTTGCGACACGAAAGGCGCGCAGCGCTCCACCGCCACCCGTGTCGTCTCCGAGCCGTCGCGCAGCCACCAGTCGAGCTTCGAGAAGATCTCGATCTCGAACGGGCCGTCGTAGCCGATGCGATCGAGCACCGCCCGGTATCCGGCGATGTCGATGACGCCGTCGCCGACCATACCGCGGTCCTGATAGACGTCCCGCGTCGGAACGAGCCAGTCGCAGAGATGGAAGGTCAGGATCCGATCCGCTCCCGCCTTCTCCAGGCCTGCGACGAAGTTCGGATCCCACCAGCAGTGGTAGACGTCGGCCACGATGCCGGTTCCCGCGCCCAGCGTCTCGCACAGATCGAGGCAGTGCGCGAAGGTCGAGAGGCACGATCGATCCGCCGCGTACATGGGATGCAGCGGCTCGAGCCCGAGCGCGACGCCGACCGAGCGGGCGTAGGGCAGAAGCTCGGCGAGCGCCTCCGCCACGCGGCGGCGCGCGGCCGCGAGGTCGCGCTCACCCGTGGCGAGGCCTCCAGGCACCACGACGAGGGTTTTCGCGCCGATCTCCGCCGCCATGTCGAGGCGGCGACGGTTCTCCGCGAGGGCTGTCTGATAGGCGGCGCGATCGGCGAGGTTCACCCACGCCGTTGTGCACAGGCAGGGCACGAAGAGCCCTGCGTCGCGAAGCAGCCGCGCGGCCGCCGCAGGGCCCGCATCGTCCACGTACTGGACCCACGCCCCGATGCCCCGAACACCGGCCTTGGCGTATCCATCAACGGCCTGCGCGAACGTCCAATCCCGCGTCGTGATCTGGTTGATGGCGAAGCGGGAGAGATCCGGATCGTGCTTGCTCACGCCGCGCTCCTCGTACCCGTGTCGCGCAGGCGCGCCGTCGCGACCTCATCGACGACCCCGTCCCAGATGACAACGCCGAAGCCCTCGCGCGCGAAGCGCTCGGTCACCTTCCCATCGATCACGTCCTCCAGAACACGGGCTGGATCCCGCTCGCGGGGATCGCCATAGCCGCCGCCGCCAGCCTGCTCGTGGCGGATGACGTCGCCTTTGCGGACGGTACGGGTGACCTTGCTCGGCAACACCTCGGCCGCGTCGGTCCCGGCGGTCGTCAGAACGTTACGGGACGGCAGGCCCGGCCCGCCGCCGAACAAGCCGTAGGGTTTGGTTGCGTGGCGATCCGTACGGAGTTGCATGACCGCCTCGTCGGCGAGGAGGCGGTACTGCCGCACGACGCCGATGCCGCCCCGGTTACGGCCGGCTCCGCCCGAGTCCGGGCGCAGGGCGTATTCCTCGATCATGATGGGATAGGTGGCCTCCATGATCTCGACCGGCATGTTGGACATGTTCTGCGACGGGTTGGTGATCGCGTCGATCCCGTCCTTGCCGGAGCGGGCGCCGAGCGCCCCATTGATCATGTCGACCACGATGAACGGCTCGCGCGTCTCCTTGTCGTAGCCGCCCAGGCAGACGACCGAGTTGCCGCCCTCGCCCGCCGCCGAGACGCGTTCGGGCACGACCTGGGCCAGCGCGCCGAGCACGGTGTCGACGACGCGGTAGCCGGTGAGCGCACGCGCAGCGACGGGGGCCGGGAATTCGGGGTTGAGGAGCGAGCCCTTGGGTGCGCGGACCTCGATGCAGCGGTACAGGCCCGCGTTGTTCGGCACGTCCGCGTCCAGAGTGCACCGAACCGCGAGGTAGGTCGCCGACTTCACGAAGGAGAGCGTCGAATTGATCGCGCCCCGGACCTGGGGCGAGGAGCCCGCGAAGTCGACGACCAGGCCGTCGCCCTTGACCGTGACGGCGACCTTGATCGGGATCGGCGCCTCGTCGAACCCGTCACCGTCGATGTAGTCCGTGAACCGGTAGGTGCCGTCGGGCCACGTCGCGAAGGTCTTGCGGGAGAGGCGTTCGCCGTAGTCGAGGAACTCCTCGAGGAACCCCTCGAGCTGCGCGATCCCGTACTTGTCGACGAGGCGCAGCAGCTCGCGCTCCCCGAGCGCGCAGGTCGCGAGCTGCGCGTCGAGGTCACCGATCACGAGGTCGGGCAACCGGACGTTCTTCGCGATGATGTCGAACAGGGTCTTGTTGCGCACACCCTTGTCGAAGAGCTTCAGCGGCGGGATGCGCAAGCCCTCCTGGAAGATCTCGGTCGAGTCGCTCGCGTTCGAGCCCGGCACCCGGCCGCCGACGTCGCAGTGGTGGCAGATCACGACCGAGAAGCCGACGTGGTGCGAGCCCGCGAAGATCGGCTTGAACATGAAGATGTCGGGCAGGTGCATGCCGCCATCGTAGGGATCGTTGAAGACGATGACGTCGCCCGGGTGCAGATCCCCGCCGTAGTGGCGCATCAGCGCTTCCATAGCGTCCGGCACCGCGCCGAGATGCAGCGCGACGGTCTTCGCCTGAGCTAGGATGCGGCCCCGGGCGTCGCATATGGTGGTCGAGTAGTCGAGCACGTCGCGCACGATCGGCGAGCGGGCGGTCCGCATCACCGTGTAGGCCATGTCGTCGACGATCGACTCGAGGGCGCTCTTCAGCACCGCGAAGGTGATCGGATCGATGCGCGTGTCCATCACAAGCGTCCCTCGGCAAGCGTGATGAGGAGGTTGCCGAACGCGTCGGTGTCGGCGGAGGCGTCCGGCGGGATGAGGACGGTCGAGTCGGCTCCCTGGAGGATGGCGGGACCCACGACGTGGCCCCGCAGGGTGGCGCGGTCGTGGACCGGTGTGTCGACCCATCCGCGCTCCGGTCCGAAATAGACCTCGCGGCGCTCGAGCGGACTTGCGGGGGCCGCGAGAGTGCCCTGCTCATGCCGGAAGTCGAGCTTGCCGGGTCGCAGGCCGCGCCCGATCAGTCGCAGGCTCACAGTCTCGATGACGTCGTCCGAGGCGTAGCTGTAGATGGCACCGTAGGCAGCGAGGAAGGCCCCGCGCAGAGTTGCGGCGTCCGCCGCCTCGCCGAGCGGTACGGCGAGCGACATCTCCTGGCCGCGGAAACGCATGTCGATCTCGGGCTGCAGCGAGATGTCCTCTTCCGCCACACCTTCCCGCAGGAGCCGCTCGCGGGCCTCGGCGGCGAGCTCGTCGGCGATCCGCCGTGCGCTGGCGAGGTCGATCCCGTCGAGGCGGCCGGCGAGCGGGCGGATCAAGTAATGCTCGACGTCGCCGGCGAGCATGCCCATGGCGGTGAAGACTCCCGGCGAGGCCGGTACGAGGACGCGCGGCATCGATAGGAGCCGGGCGATGTCGACGGCGTGGACCGGGCCGGAGCCGCCGATCGCCACGAGGGTGAAGTCCCTGGGATCGACTCCGCGCTCGACCGTCACTGCCCGGATGGCGCGCGCCATGTTGGAATTGACCACCTCGCGCACGCCGTAGGCCGCCACGGCCGCGTCCAGGCCGAAGGGTTCGGCGAGGTCGCGCGTGATGGCGGCCCCCGCCAATTCGCGCGAGAGCGTCCGCGAGCCGCCCGCGAGGGTGTCCGGCAGGTACCCGAGGTAGAGGTTGGCATCCGTGACCGTCGGCTTGTCGCCGCCGATCCCATAGCACGCCGGACCCGGATCGGCGCCGGCCGAGACAGGCCCGACCTTCATGAGCCCGCCCTCGTCGACGTGCGCGATCGAGCCCGCACCGCTGCCCACCTCAGCAACGTCCACGGTCGGCACGCTCATCATGTAGCCGCCCGCCTTGATGAAGCGGCTTGGCGTCGAGATGCCGGCCCGGAACTCGTACTCCGACACCCGCATCAGGTTGCCGCCCTGGATGAGGGAGGCGGAGGCGGTGGTCCCGCCCATGTCGAAGACAACGAGGTCGCCCTCCCCGAGCGCCTCACCCAGGCGCCCGCCGCCGACCACGCCCGCCGCGCGACCCGATGAGATGAAGAAGACGGGCTTGGCCCGGGCGACGCCCGACGAGGCGAGCGCGCCGTTGGAGTTGCAGACGAGCAGGGCGGCCGAGATGCCGATCGAGCTGAGGCCGCGCTCGAGCTTCGTCAGGTAGTCCTCGAGGACGGGGCGCACGTAGGCGTTCACGACCGTCGTCGAGGTGCGCTCGTATTCCTTGGCCTCGGGCAGGACCGAGACCGAGGTCGTTACCTGCAGTTCCGGCACGTGCTCGGCGAGCAGCGCCTCGGCCCGGCGCTCGTGCTCCGGGTTCCGGTAGGAGTTCAGGAAGCAGACCGCGACCGACTTAACCCCCTCCGCCGCGAGGGCGCGTCCGGCCGCGACCAACTCAGCCTCGTTGAGCGGCGTGTGGATCTCTCCCGAGGCCGTGACCCGCTCCGCAACCTCGTGGCGGCGCCGGCGCGGCACGAGCGGCTGCGGCTTTTCCCACTGCAGGTCGAACATGCCGGGCGTGCGCAGGCGCCCGATCTCGAGCACGTCGCGAAAGCCGCGGGTCGTGATGAGGCCGGTTGGGGCACCGACCTTCTGGAGCAGCGTGTTCGACCCGACCGTGGTCCCGTGCACGACCTCGCCGACCTCCGAGGCCGAAATACCCGCCTGGTCGAGGATCTCGCGCACGCCGGCGAGCACGGCCTGCTCTGGAGCGGCGGGCGTGGAGGAAACCTTGCGCTGGAAGGTTCGGCCCACCGCGTCGGTGAGCACCAGGTCGGTGAAGGTGCCCCCGATATCGACGCCGATCCGGGCGATGCCGCTCGCTGCAACCATGAGGTCAGCTCCTCCTTGTTGGACTAGATGGTTAGTCCCGCTCAGATGGAGCGTCAAGCGGAGCGGTGGCCAAATCCGATGCAGATTGGGGCGCCAGAATGGACTTGCGCCGTTTATTGGACCAGGTAGTCTACTAAAAATTCGCCAGGAGGAGATGATGGAACCTACCACCCGATGGGCTCGCGCCCTGCGCGGCGCGGGGCTCGCCCTCGCGGCACTGGCGCTCTCGGCGCTGCCGGCGTCGGCTCAGGAGAAGCTCAGCGTGCGGCTCGACTTCTCGCCCTGGGGAGTGCATGCGGCCATGCACCTCGCCAAGCAGAAGGGGTGGTTCAAAGAGGCCGGGCTCGACGTCGACATCCAGGACGGGCGCGGATCGGGCAACACCCTGCAGCTGGTCAATGCCGGCCAAGTCGACGTGGGGCAGATCCAGCTCGGCCTGCTCCCGCAGGCGCGCGAGAACGGTGCCCAGGTGAAGGGCATCGCCGGCTGGGGGCGCCGCACGGACCTCGCGGTGCTGGTCGACAAGGACTCAGCCATCACCAAGGTCTCGGATTTCGCGGGCAAGACGCTGGTGGTCTTCGCCGCGAGTCCCTGGGCGCCGTACATCGACTACTGGCTCAAGCAGGGAGGCCTCGACCGCAGCAAGACGACGATCATGTTCGTCGATCCCGCGGCGCTGTGGGGCACGTACACCGCCAAGCGGGCGGACGGGATGATGTCGACTGAGCCTTCAGCGACCCCGATCGCCGCGGCGACTCGGCCCTCCAAGGCGATCCTGGCCGAGGATGCAGGGGTCGCCTATCCGAGCTACGGTCTTGTCGCGACCGAGAAGACGATCACGACCCGGAAGGAGGCGCTGTCCAAGCTCGTCGCCGTGCAGGCCAGGGCGTGGGAGTACCTCCGCGACGGCAAGATCGAGGAAGGCGTCGACGCGATCGTCAAGCAGCGACCGGATGCCAAGCTCGACCGCACCGCTCTGGCCGAACAGATCCGTCTCACCCTCGCCTTCTTCGACACGCCGGCCACGAAGGGCAAGCCCATCGGCTGGCAGGCGGAGAGTGATTGGGAGACGGCGCTCAAGGGCCTGGAGGCGGCCGGAGCCATCAAGGCGGGATGGAAGCCCACGAACTACTACACGAACGACCTCATCAAGTAGGGAGACTGCCATGAGGACGGCTCTGGCCATGAAGACAACCGATCCGGCACCCATTCTTCGGAATGGCGACCTCCCCTCGGTGAGCAAGTTCCCCTCCTACATCTCCGCCGAGGAGGTCGGCAAAGCCTACGGCTCGCGTCACGGTGCGGTAACGGCCTTGGCGGGGATCAATCTCCGAGTTCGCGAGGGCGAGTTCCTCTCGATCCTCGGCCCCAGCGGCTGCGGCAAGAGCACGTTACTCAAATGCATCGGCGGTCTCGAGAAGATTACTTCCGGAACGTTGAAGGTCCGTGGCGAGCCGTTGTCCGGCCCGCCCAGCAAGACAGGGATGGTCTTCCAGCGAGACGTACTCCTGGACTGGCGAACGATCCTGGATAACGTTCTCATCACGGCTGAGTTTTTGGGGTTGAGACGCGAGGACCTGAAGCCTCGCGCCATGCAGCTTCTCAGGCGCTTTGGACTCGCCGGGTACGAGAACCGCCATCCGTGGGAGCTGTCGGGAGGGATGCGCCAACGCGCCTCGATCTGTCGGGCGCTCCTCTGCGATCCCGAGCTTCTACTCATGGACGAACCCTTCGGGGCCCTCGATGCCATGACGCGTGACGACCTCAACCTCGAGCTCGCCCGCATCTGGCAGGACACCGGCAAGACGGTGGTCTTCGTCACGCACGGGATTTCGGAAGCGATTTTCCTGTCCGACCGCGTCGTGATGATGGACCGCAACCCTGGCCGCATCGTCGAGGTGCTGGAGATCGACCTGCCGCGGCCGCGCAGCCTCGCCGTGCGCGAGACCCCCGAGTTCGGGCGCTACGTGTCCCACATCCGCCACCTCTTCGCCGGCCTCGGCATCCTCAAGGAGGGCTGAACCATGCGCTCCACCCTGCACGAGATTGCTTCGATCCTCGGCGTCATCGCGATCGCGTTCGCCCTGTGGGAACTCGGTGTTTGGCTGATCAAGCCACCACCGATCATCCTGCCGGCACCGAGCGCCATCGCCGCGGAGTTCCTGCAAGCGCCGAACTACTTCCTGCGTCAGACCGCCTTCACGCTTTACACGACACTCGCTGGGTTCGGACTGGCCGCCCTGTTGGGCATCATCCTTGCAGTCGGGATCGTACATTCGCGCCTGCTGGAGAAGACCGTCTACACCCTCCTCGTCGCACTCAACAGCGTGCCGAAGGTTGCGCTCGCGCCCCTCTTCGTTATTTGGATGGGAACCGGCATCGAGCCGAAGATCGGTATTGCATTGATGCTTGCGCTTTTCTCGGTCGTGATCGACGCCGTGCTTGGCCTTCGCTCTGTCGATCCCGACATGCTCAACCTTGCGAAGATCAGCCGCGCGAGTCAGCTTTCGATCCTTGCCAAGATCAGGCTGCCGAATGCGTTGCCGAGCATCTTTGCCGGTCTCAAAGTTGCGATTTCGTTCGCCTTGGTTGGTGCCATCGTTGGAGAGTTCGTCGCTGGCTCAGAGGGTCTAGGCTTTGCAATTTTGACGGCTCAGGGCCAGTTTGACACGCCGCGTGTGTTTGTGTGTTTGATCTTGCTCGGAGTTCTCGGAACGATCCTCTTCTACATCGTTGAGGGGTTCGAACGGGTGTCCCTGCCTTGGCACGTCTCTCAACGGGGTCATGCACCCGGGCATTGATCATTCTTGACGGCGAACACCCGTCCTGGTCGCCATGGCCCACGCTGAGCAGATGATCAGCCCAGTCGTGTTCGACTATTTTGCCTGGTGAGCCTCGGGCGGATGCGATCCGCCGGGCGTAGCCTACCCTCTACGCCCTCGACCGCACGGCCGAGCGGCCCCTTCGTCACCTGAGCGGCTTTGCGGGCGTGCTGCAGGTCGACGACTATGGCGGCTACAAGGCCCTGGCGGATCGCGGCGGGATCCGACTGGCATTCTGCTGAGCTCACGTGCGCCGACGCTTTTATGAGCTGGCATAGAGCGGTTCGTCGCCGATCGCCACCTGTCCCTTAGCGCGTCCCTCCATGCGGCAGCAATCGTACCACCACACTGCGGGACCGAACATCTAGTGCGCCCTCGATGGCGCCGGCGCGCGCCGAGGCGACGAGGAATCCCACCTCGCTCGCGCTCGCGCTCGCGATGTAAGTGCCCGGGACCTTGCCGTTCGCCCTGGGCTTGACCCCGGCCGAGCGCTCCGGGGCCCGCAGGCCCGCCATCGTCTGCTTCTCCCCTAGGCCCGACTTGCGCCGGATGTCGTCGCGGCAGAGATAGTTCCACATGGGCCGGAGCACCGACGCCAGGTGCTCGGCGTGCCGCTCCCGGCCCGAGGTGTGGATCTCAGCGACGATGACCGCGAGATCCTCCCGGGCCATGCGGCGCACCTTGACGCCGGCCAGCGGGGCAAGCTCCTTCACGTGGAGCATGGCCCGATAGTCGTTCCACGTGTCGGGCCGGCGCGTCCGCTTGACCTCAGCGAGGTATGCGTCGCGCGCGTCCTCCCAGACCCAGAACGGGGCGTCCTCGGTCATGATCTGCCAGGACGCGGTCATCTCTGGGTCGCGCTCGGGCTTCGGGGGGGCGCGGCTCCGCGAGCCCAAGCTCGATGAAACGGTCGTGCAGCCACCGGTCGCCGTCAGATCGAGGGCGACGCCGGCATCGCGCGGACGAGAGCCGCCTGAAATCCGAGTGCATGCGCGAGACGGCAACGACGCTCTGGGCGGCCGGCGAGATTTCGTCCGTCACCTACGCCGGCCTGTCCGCCCTGTCGCTCTACCTGGTGAACCGGGAGACCGCCGCAGGCCTGCGGAAGCCCCACGCGCTCCCCTACTTCGGACTGCCCGGGTTCGAGCGCTGCGCCCCGCCTCGATCCCCCCTCCTGTCATGACGGGGTTCAGGGAGGATCGCACGGGCCTCAGACCGCCCCACCGCCACCCGACCCCAGGAGCCACCCGTGACCCTCTCGCCCCCCAAGCCCCGCCGCGAGCCCAAGGTCGACCTCAGCGGCCTGAGCGACCGGCAGGTCCTCGTCCGCCAAGGTGTCGTCACTCTCGGGGAGCTCGCCTATGGGCCGCGCTGGCAGTCCGATCTCGCGGCCGCCCTGTCCGAAGAAGCGGGTCGCCGCATCAGGCAGGCGCAGGTCTCGCACTGGGTCCTCGGCGTGCGACCGGTGCCCGAGGCGATGATCGAGCCCCTGCAGCGGCTCGCCGCCCGGGTCGCCGACGACCTCATTCGGCGTGCGGACCGGATCCGGGCGGACTGGATCGCCCCGCCGTAGGAGGACGTCGACGCCCGACCGGACCCACGCGACTGACCTCCGCGCCGCCGCGTCGGCCGCTGGCAATGTTCCGTGAATCACAGCCCCTAGGTGTGCAGTCCCGGAGTGTGATGGTGCATCATCGGCGCTGAGGCGTCAGGCAGAGGATGCACGATCGCAGGAGTTCTTCACGGCAGCGCCCGCACGACCCCCGTTTCCGACGTCAACCGCGCCGGGCAAGAAGTCGTCCATCCGGACCGGCATCCGAGCGCGCTCGCCCTGGAGTCAGACCCGAACTGCGCCTTCGAGCACTGGGGTGAGTATTGGCGCAAGGTGCACGGGCCCAAGTTCGCTTACTGTGAACCGGGCACGGCGAACGACTAGGTGCTCCGCTACGACTAGGTGCACCGGATTGCCTCCGGTCCCTCCGCGGCCTTCCGGCCGCCCTACCGGGCCCTGGTCGATGCCGACGGCAAGCTCGTCGCCGACCCGGCCGCCCGCGTGCCGGCTTATCAGCGCCCGGACTGGGACGGCTTCGCCTACATCGCCTACGGGGCCGAGGAGGACATCGAGGCGGTGCTCGGGCAGGAGCAATACGTGAAACGCATCATCGCCGACGAGCGCACCGCCTTCCGGATGGTCACCCGCGAGGTCGCACGCGAGTACATCATCATCCCGAGCATCCGACACCGCGACCCGGTCAGCCTCGTTAAGATCCATCGCCGCCGGGCGGAGCGCGCGCGAGGCATTCCAGGCGCGCTGGCTAAAGGAGTACGCTGACCTCGTGGCCGGGAAGCCGGCGACGGCGGAGTACGTGCGCTGCTACGCCCAGCTGCACCCGTTCGGATCGACCCAGGAGGCCCCGGAGGGCTCGAAGATCGATGGCATTTCGGTGCTGTCGCTCGCCTGCCCGAACGACGTCGAGGACTACCTCGTCACCGCCGACTACGCGGCCATCGAGGCGGCGGAAGCCGAACTCTCTGACCCTTAGGCATTGGAATTCTGGACGGCGGTGAACTACAGCGTGATCAACCGCCTCGTGCCTGAGCTGGCGACCGAGCGCTGATGTGACCATAGGTCAAAATCTATAGCGAAAATCTGAAGAACTTGAATTGATTTGTATCGACAGACAGCGCATCAGCTGCGCTCTTTACCTTCCTATGATCTATTGTAGCGCGGCCGCGACCATAAGTTTGCCCATTGGACTCAATTTTCCGAAGCAGGGCATTCATGGGAGTTGCGTCGAGTCTGCCGAGGTCCAGTGCCACGAAACGAGCGACTCGCGTGTCTGCGCTGTCGTATGATCCGCTTTCGCCATAAATTTCAATCACGATGCGTTCGCAGCCCGCATCTGCGGCCGCGCCCTGCGGCACGGCAAGCCCGACCCGGAGATCTTCCTGACGACGAACCTCCTGTTGCCGGTAACGACCTGGTGGCCGTTGGAGGACTGATCCGGGCCGGCCAATCGGCGCCGCCGGTCCTGGCCTGCCTGCGCGCAGGCGGCGAGGCTGCCGCTCTCCATCGCCTGGTTCCTGACCTTCGGCGGATCTTCGCCCGAGGCCGCTCTGCGCGGGAGGACGGAGGCCGCCGGTGTCGCACCGACGGCCACCCTCGCGGTCCGCGCATCGGCGGTGCGGAGGGAGGCCTTCGGGCCGGACCTGGCGGCCTTCGTCGGCGCTGGACCTCACCCGTCCCGCTCCGTCCCCGGCGCATGTCGCCGCATGACCGCATCCGCGGTCCGCGGCCAAGTGGGCCGGTCCGGATCGACGAGGAGCGTGAGGATGGTCGTCCGCTCGCAGCTGATCCGCACGCGCTCCACGTGCTCGACGGCGCCGCCGCTCGTCTCCAGGCGGACGGGCCGGTGCTCCGCGTCGACGACGTCGAGCCGGATCACGGTTCGGTCCGGGACCACGAGGCTCGGCCAGGCGTGGCCCGGCGCCGGTGCGATCGCCGTCAGGGCGAGCGTGCCGCTCCCGAGCGGCAGGCTCGGCCCGCCGAGCGAGCGCGTATAGGCGGTGCTCCCGAGGGGTGTGGCCACCACGAGTCCGTCGCCGGCCACGGCGCCGCCGTCGCGCTCTCCGTCGAGGGTGAGGCGCAGCCGGGCCGACTGGAGCCTGCTTCGGACCAGGACGACGTCGTTGAGGCCAAGGAGCGCGGCGTCCGGGCCGCCACGGCGTGACGCCTCCGCCCGCAGCGGATGCAAGGGCACCGCACGGGCGGCGTCGAGGCGCGCCGGAAGATCCTCGACCGTCACGGCTTGACCGAGGAACCCCACCGACCCTGCGGTCCGGACGAGGTAGACCGGAGGCCCGCCTCGCACGATGCCGGCTTCGCCACCTGCACCGATACCCGCCATGAGCGCTGCGAGCGCAGTCCCATCGCCACCGACGGCCACGACGACCTCAGCCCGCTCCCGCGGGACCTGGCCGTAGCGGGCGACGAGTTCGGAGAGCAGCGCCCGTGCCGCCGGACGCGCGGACCCGACGAAGGCGACGGTCGGGCGCGTCATCGGCGATCCCGTTCCGGCAGGCGGCGGTGACGGGCGGAGCTGCCCGGTCGACGGCGTCGCATCACGACCATCGCGGCGTGAAGGACGGCATCGGCACGCCGACCACGAGCGGCATCGCGGCGGGGTGTCGCGCGTCCCGGAGCGTGGGCAAGGGCGTCCACCTCCCCGAACGGCGGCCCGGTGCCCGCGCCCAGCGCGGAGCTGCTCCTCGGCATCGGCCTCGGGCTTCGGCCTGCTCGCCCGAGAGGACGACCAGGCCCGCATCCGCGCGGCACGCCGCGTTGTCGTTGCAGGACGCGTCAGGACGGAGCATCTGCGTACCTCCCTCGCTGGACGGCCTCGGCGCGTTGTTCGGCGAGAAGCGGAGCGCCGCGCCGTGGCCGTCATCGTGACGAGGAGCAGGATGGACTGCCGGGCAGCCCCGGCATGTGGTTGCCCGTGTGTCGAGACGGCGGCCTCGACTGTCGGCATCTCCTCGCCGCGTTAGAGCAAAGGTATCCCGCAAGGGACGGGCGCCAAGTCCGGTCCTTCCCTTAAGCCGAACAGCTTAGGAGTGCCGGACGCATACAGGATTCGCGTGGCAAGGCGCGCTGGCATGATCTGCCGCACCTCGCCGCTTGATCTGGAACAAGGTGGCAGGGCAGGGGGGCGGTCTACTCCGAGGAGGATTTCGGAGGGAGTGTCGATGATGTCGGGCGAGTCCCCACCGTGGCCGACGCCGGCCGACCCCTATCCGGCTCCGGCCCGGCCGACCGAGCCGCGGGAGGTGCCCGTGCCGGAGCCGGCGGGTATCCCGGTCGCCCCGGACCTGCCGCTCGGGGACGAGCCGGTCGGTGTGCCGCCATGCACACCGGCCGAGATCCCGGTCTCACCCACGCTGCCGCAGCCCTGGGGCCGGGCCCGAGGCCGCCCGGCCCCGTCGCCGAGGACCAACGGGCCCCGTCGGCGCGGCCCCGCTGCCGTTC
>JAEWKL010000074.1 GCA_023386115.1 Pseudomonadota bacterium | reverse complement strand
CCGCCCCCCTCACGGGCGGGGGCGCGGCGGGGCGGCGGCGCCCCGACACCACCTTCGGTCCCGAGCTCGAGACCGAGGAGCCGGTCGGGTTCCTGCCGGGGCAGTACGTCAACATCGCGGTGCCGGGGAGCGGCCTCGCGCGCTCCTACTCGTTCAGCTCCGTCCCGGGCAGCAGCAAGGCCGAGTTCCTGATCCGCAACATCCCGGGCGGGCTGATGAGCACCTTCCTGGCGGAAGGGGCGCGGGAGGGCGACACCCTCGACCTCACGGGACCCTCCGGCAGCTTCTACCTGCGCGAGATCCGCCGCCCCGTGCTGATGCTCGCCGGCGGCACCGGCCTGGCGCCGTTCCTGTCGATGCTCGGGAAGGTCGCGGCGACCGGCGCCGACCAGCCGATCCACCTCGTCTACGGCGTCACGCACGATGCCGACCTCGTCGAGACGGACGCGCTCGAAGAAGCCGCCGCGACGATCCCGGGTTTCAGCTTCGAGACCTGCGTCGCCTCGCCCGAGAGCCGGCACGCGAAGAAGGGCTATGTCACCGAGCATCTGGCCGACGCGCACCTGCATGGCGGCGACATCGACACCTACCTGTGCGGCCCGCCCGCGATGGTCGACGCGGTCCGCAAGACCTTCGCCGAGCGGGGTCTGAACCCGGCGAGCTTCCACTACGAGAAGTTTGCGGCTAGCGGCGTCGGGGGCGGGGCATGAGCGCCTTGGACAAGACCGGCTTCGTCTCGCCCGGGCGCTTCGCCGCCAAGGTCGCGGTGGTGACCGGCGCCGCGCAGGGGATCGGCCGCGAGGTCGCCCTGCGGCTCGCCCGCGAGGGCGCCGCCCTCCTCCTCACCGACCGCTCGGAGATCGTCGAGGAGATTGCGGCCGAGGCCCGCGACCTCGGCGCGACGGCCGGGGTGGAGATCGCCGACGTCGAGACGTTCGAGGGCTGCGATGCCGTGATGGCGGCGGCAGTGGCGCGGTTCGGCCGGCTCGACGTGCTGGTCAACAATGTCGGCGGCTCGATCTGGTTCAAGCCGTTCGCGCATTACGCCCCGCACGAGGTCGAGGCCGAGATCCGGCGCTCGCTCTACCCGACCCTGTGGTGCTGCCGGGCGGCGCTGCCGCACCTGCTGGCGGGTGGGGGCGGCAGCATCGTCAACGTGTCGTCGGTGGCGACGCGGGGCGTCAACCGCGTTCCTTACGCCGCCGCCAAGGGCGGGGTGAACGCGATCACCGCCTGCCTCGCCTTCGAGTACGCCGAGCACGGCATCCGGGTGAATGCGGTGGCGCCCGGCGGCACCGAGGCGCCGCCCCGGCGCATCGCCCGCAACCCGGCCCCTCCGAGCGACCAGGAGCGGGCCTGGATCGCCGAGGTGGTGGCCCAAACCAAGGCCTCGAGCCTGATGCACCGCTACGGCACCGCCGCCGAGCAGGCCGCCGCGATCCTGTTCCTCGCCTCCGACGAGGCCTCCTACGTCACCGGCGTCACCCTGCCGGTGGCCGGCGGCGACCTCGGATAATCCGTCGCTCAACCACAAAAGAGGAAACGCTGATGACCACGCATTCCCCGATCACCGATTCCGCCGAAGCCCAGGCCTTGTTCGACAAGGTCGCGGGTCTCGCGACCGAGGCCGGCAACCCGCGCATGAAGCAGATCGTGCGCCGCGTCGTCGAGGATGCCTGCCGGATCGTCGAGGATCTCGACGTGACTCCGAGCGAGTTCTGGACCGCGATGAGCTACCTCACCGAGACCGGCCAGAAGAACGAGTTCGGCCTGCTGATGCCGGGGCTGGGGATCGAGCATTTCATCGACCTGTGCATCGACGCCAAGGAGCGGGCGGCCGGGATCGCGGGCGGCACGCCGCGCACCATCGAGGGACCGCTCTACGTCGCCGGCGCGCCGCTGGCGAAGGGCGAGGCGCGCCTCGACGACGATCCGGAGGATGGCGAGGTGCTGATCGTCGATGGTCAGGTGACGGGGCACAACGGCGCACCGGTGGCGGGCGCCATCGTCGATGTCTGGCACGCCAACACGCTCGGCAACTACTCGGTCTTCGACAAGGGCCAGAGCACCTGGAACCTGCGCCGGCGCATCGAGACCGACGGAGACGGCCGCTACCGCTTCCGCAGCATTCTTCCCAAGGGCTACGGCTGCCCGCCGGAAGGACAGACCCAGAAGCTCCTCGACCAGCTCGGCCGCCACGGCCAGCGCCCGGCCCATATCCACTTCTTCGTCTCCGGCCCCAACCACCGGCAGCTGACGACGCAGATCAACCTCTCGGACGATCCCTACCTGCACGACGACTTTGCCTTCGCCACCCGCGACGGGCTGATCGCCGACGTGGTGCGCGTCACAGACCCGGCAGCGATCAAGGCGGCGGGGCTGGACGGGCCGTTCTCGACCATCCGGTTCGACTTCGCGCTCAACCCCGAGGTGGCGCATGCGCCCGATCCGGTGGTGGTGCGCCCGCACGCCGAGGCGGCGTAAGGCGCGCCTCATCGAGCGCCGACGCGGAGCCCTCCCCCCACGTAACTCGGGCTCGCCCGAGTTACGCATCCTCTTGCCCAAGTCGGGCAAGCCCGACTTGGGC
>JAEWKL010000062.1 GCA_023386115.1 Pseudomonadota bacterium | reverse complement strand
CAGCTCGCCAACGCGAGCGCCGTCGAGGCGCGCCAGCGCACCCTGTTCGAGGGCGGCAACGTCACGCAGGCCGCCCTCGACAGCGCGGTGGCCAGCCGCGACACGGCGGCGGCGCGCCTTGCCCAGGCCAAGGCCGCCCTGCAGAAGGCGACCGACGAGCTCGGCTATGCCACCCTGAAGGCCGATGTCGACGGGGTGGTGACGGCCTGGAACGCCGAGATCGGCCAGGTCGTGAGTGCCGGCCAGGCTGTGGTGACGCTCGCCCGCCCCGATATCCGCGAGGCGGTGGTCGACATCCCGGACGGGCTGATGGCCGGCATCAAGGCCGGCACCGAGTTCACCGTGACGCTCCAGGCCGCCCCGAGCATCACGGCCAAGGGCCGGGTGCGGGAGATCGGGCCGTTGGCCGACCCGGCGACCCGGACCCGCCGGGTGCGCATGACCCTGGTCGATCCGCCCGAAGCCTTCCGCCTCGGCACCACGATCACGGTCGCGCTCGAACGCGCCACCCCGCCGCGCATCGCGCTGCCGGCGACGGCCGTGTTGCAGGCGGAGAACCGCACCAGCGTCTGGGTGGTGGCGCCCGACGGCAAGACGGTCTCGCGCCGCGACGTCACGGTGGTCTCGCGCGACGTCGACACGGTGACGCTCGCCGACGGCCTGAAGGCCGGCGAGACCGTGGTGACGGCGGGTGTCCACAGCCTCAAGGACGGCCAGGCGGTGCGCCTCGCCGCCTCAGGTCTCTGATCCTTTCGCGCGCGGCCCGAGGCGGCCCGCAGATCCACCCCGTTTCAGCGCGAGGCCGCGCCCGATGAAGTCGTTCAACATCTCCGAATGGGCGCTGTCGCACCGCTCCTTCGTCTGGTTCCTGATGGTGGTGGCGGTCGTCGCCGGTGCGATGTCCTACCGCAAGCTCGGCCGCGAGGAGGACCCCGCCTTCGCGATCAAGACCATGGTGGTGCAGGCGGTCTGGCCCGGCGCCACCATCGCCGACACCCTCGACCAGGTCACGGACCGGATCGAGAAGGAGCTGCAGCAGATCAACGCCGTCGACTACACCAAGAGCTACACCACGCCCGGCCAGGCGACGGTGTTCGTGCAGCTGCGCGACACCACCCCGCCACAGACGATCCCGTGGCTGTTCTACCAGGTCCGCAAGCGGCTGGGCGACATCAAGGGCACGTTCCCGCAAGGGATGCAGGGCCCGTTCTTCAACGACGAGTTCGGCGACGTGTTCGGCAACGTCTACGCCTTCACGGCCGACGGGCTCTCGATGCGCCGTTTACGCGACTACGTCGAGACGGTGCGCACTCGCATCATCAAGGTGCCGAGCATCGGCAAGACCCAGATCATCGGCGCCCAGGACGAGGTGATCTCCCTCGACTTCTCGACCCGCAAGCTCGCCGGCCTCGGCGTCGATGTGCAGTCGCTGATCAAGAGCTTGCAGGCCCAGAACGCAGTGGCGCCCTCAGGCGTGATCCAGGCCGGGCCGGAACGGGTCTCGGTACGCGTGAGCGGCCAGTTCACCGACGAGAACAGCCTGAAGGCCATCAACCTGCGGGTCAACGACCGCTTCTTCCGCCTCTCGGACGTGGCCGAGATCGAGCGGGGCTACGCCGACCCGCCCCAGGCCCTCTTCCGCTACAACGGCCAGCCGGCGATCGGGCTCGCCATCGCCATGCAGCAGAGCGGCAACCTGCTCGAATTCGGCGAGGCTCTGAAGACGCGGATGCGCCAGGTCGAGGCCGAGCTGCCGGTGGGGGTGGGCATCCACCTCGTCTCGGACCAGCCGCGCATCGTCGAGGAGGCGGTCGGCGGCTTCACCAAGGCCCTCGTCGAGGCAGTGGTGATCGTGCTCGTCGTGTCGTTCCTGAGCCTCGGGGTGCGGGCCGGCCTCGTCGTCTCTTTCTCGATCCCGCTCGTTCTCGCCATCGTGTTCGTCATCATGGAGGTGATGGGGGTCACGCTGCAGCGCATCTCGCTCGGGGCTCTCATCATCGCGCTGGGCCTCCTCGTCGACGACGCGATGATCACCGTCGAGATGATGGTGGCCCGGCTCGAGGCCGGCGACAGCCTGCACAAGGCCGCGACCTTCGCCTACACCTCGACCGCCTTCCCGATGCTCACCGGCACGCTCGTCACCGTCGCGGGCTTCCTGCCGATCGGCTTCAACGGCTCGGCCGCCGGCGAATACACCTACTCGCTGTTCGTGGTGATCGCGGCCTCGCTCCTCGTCTCCTGGGTGGTGGCGGTGCTGTTCGCGCCGCTGATCGGCGTGAAGATCCTGCCGAAGACCATGAAGGGCCACCATGACAAGCCGAGCCGCCTGCTCGGCGCCTTCCGGGCCCTGCTGCTGCCGGCGATGCGCTTCCGCTGGATCACGGTCGCGGTCTGCATCGGCATGCTCGCGGCGGCGATCGTCGGCATGGGCCACGTGCAGCAGCAATTCTTCCCGTCCTCCGACCGGCCCGAGGTGCTGGTCGACCTGACCCTGCCGCAGAATGCCAGCATCGCCGAGACGAAGGCGCAGATGGACCGGTTCGAGGCCGCCCTGAAGGGCGATCCCGAGATCAAGCGCTGGAGCTCTTACGTCGGCCAGGGCGCGATCCGGTTCTACCTGCCCCTCGACCAGCAGCTTCAGAACGCGTTCTTCGGCCAGATCGTGATCGAGACCGTGTCGCTCGAGGCCCGCGACCGGACCATGGCGCGGCTGAACGACCTCGCCCGGCGCGACTTCGTCGGCACCGACGTGTTCGTCCATCCCCTCGACCTCGGGCCCCCGGTCGGCCGGCCGATCCAGTACCGGATCAGCGGCCCCGACCTTCAGGTGGTCCGGGCGCAAGCCCTCAAGCTCGCCAACGTGGTGGCGCAGAATCCGCATGTCGGCCTGCCGACCTTCGATTGGAACGAGCCCGGCAAGGTGCTGCGGGTCGAGATCCTGCAGGACAAGGCGCGCCAGCTCGGCGTGACCTCGCAGGACATCGCCGGCATCCTCAACGGCGTGGTCGGCGGCACCACGATCACCCAGGTCCGCGACGCGATCTACCTCGTCGACGTGATCGGCCGGGCGCAGGGGCCGGAGCGCCGCTCCGTCGACACGCTCCAGAGCCTGCAGGTGCCGACCGCCGGCGGCGCGACGGTGCCGCTGGTCGCCTTCGCAAAGATCCACTACGACCTCGAGCAACCGATCGTCTGGCGCCGCGACCGGATGCCCACCGTCACAGTGCGCGCCTCCATCACCGACGCGACCCAGCCGGCGACCATCGTGACGGCCCTCGCGCCCGCCATGGCGCAGTTCCGCTCGGAACTCCCCGACGGCTACGACCTCGCGACCGGCGGCGCGGTGGAGGAGAGCGCCAAGGGCCAGGGCCCGATCGCCGCGGTGGTGCCGGTGATGCTCCTGGTGATGGCGTTCTTCCTGATGGTGCAGCTCCAGAGCCTCCAGAAGCTCTTCCTGGTCTCGAGCGTGGCGCCTCTCGGGCTGATCGGCGTCGTCGCGGCGCTGCTGCCGTCGGGCGCGCCGATGGGTTTCGTAGCGATCCTCGGCATCCTGGCGCTGATCGGCATCATCATCCGCAACGCCGTGATCCTGGTCAGCCAGATCGACGAGTTCGAGGCCGAGGGAATGGGCCCGTGGGACGCGGTGGTGGAGGCGACCTGCCACCGCATGCGCCCGATCCTGCTCACCGCCGCGGCCGCGAGCCTCGGCATGGTGCCGATCGCCCGCGAGGTGTTCTGGGGGCCGATGGCCTACGCGATGATCGGCGGCATCATCGCGGCGACCTTCCTCACGCTGTTCTTCCTGCCGGCGCTCTATGTCGGCTGGTACCGGATCCGGCCACAGAAGAAGGGTGAAGCCGCAGGGGTCGTCTCTCACGCCTGACGCGCCAGGTCGAGAAACAGCGCCGCAGCGCGCGACGGGCTCCGGTCGGGTGGCGCCAGGAGCCCGAAGCGCCGCGAGATCGCCGGCGCCAAGGCAACGGCCTTCAGACCCTTGCGGTTCTCCGGCAGGGTCGATTCCGGGACGATGCTGACGCCGGTGCCCTCCCGCACCAGCGCAACGGCGCTGGCCCAATCGCGGACCTCGATGCGGATATCGGCGAGGGACAGGCCGGCCGCGCGCATCAGGGCCCCGGCATGGAGATGGCACCCTCCGGTCGCGAGCACGAAGGGCTCGGAAGCGAGGCGATCGAGCGTCACCTGGCGATGCCGCGCGAGCGGATGCGCGGCGGGCAGCAGCGCGATCCAGGCATCCTGCCCGAGCGGAACTGCGTCGCCGCCGGCATCCGGGTTGAGAACGACGCCGAGATCGATCGCCCCGTCAGCCAGCCAGATCTCCACCTCGCGATCGTCGGTTTCGAGCACCACCAGCGCGATCTCGGGGTAGCGGGTGCGGAACCGCCGCAGGAGCGGCGGCAGCACCGTCGCGAAGACGCTGGGGAAGGCGGCGAGGCGCAGCGATCCGGATTCCAGGCTGCCCCCCACGCGCGCCTCCCGGCGGATCGCGTCCAGGTGGCTTGCGACGGCCTGGGCATGGTGCAGCACACGCTCGCCCAGGGCCGTGAGCGCAACCCCATGCCGTTGGCGGACCAGCAGCTTGGCGCCGAGATCCTCCTCGAGCGCTGCGAGCGCCTGGCTCATGCCGGATTGCGTGATGCCGGTGGTCTCGACGGCAGCGGAGACGCTGCCGGCCTCGGCCACGGCGATCAGGATGCGAAGCTGCGACAGGTTCATAGTAGGAGCACTCATACCACGAATCTGTGCCATTGATTTTTCTTCTACCCGGATCCCGGGCATCGTCACCGGTGCCTACCTCCACCCGGGGATCCTCGACCCGTGAAGCTCTACTTCGCTCCCGACACTTGCTCGCTGTCCCCGCACATCGTGCTTCAGGAACTGGGGCTGCCCTACGATCTGGTCCGGGTGAACAACCGGACGAAGCGGACATCCGACGGTGGCGACTTCCTGTCGATCAACCCGAAAGGCTACGTCGCGGCCCTCGTCCTCGACGGAGGCGACGTCCTCACCGAGGGACCGGCCATCCTCCAATATCTCGCGGACCGCGAACCGTCCTCAGGGCTCGCCCCGCCGAGCGGGTCTCTGGACAGGGTCCGGCTTCAGGAATGGCTCAACTTCATCACCGCAGAGATCCACGCCGGATCCAGCCTGCTCTTCGACAGGACCCTGCCGGGATCCGTGCAGGATACGCTCAAGGCGAGGCTGTTCCGCCGCCTTGCCGTCATCGACAGCCGGCTCTCGAAGCACTCGTATTTAATGGGCGAGCGCTTCACCGTCGTGGATGCCTACCTGTTCGCAGTTCTGGGCTGGATGCCGGTCTTTTCGATCGCGCTCGACCGGTGGCCCGCCCTCCCCTCCTACATCGAGCGGATCAGGGCGCGCCCCTCCGTGACGCGGGCTCTCGCACGCGAGCGGGAGATCGCGCCGGTTGACGGGTGACGACGGCTCAAAAAGCGAAAAACCCCGCGAGGCTCACGCCCTGCGGGGTTTTTCACGGTTGGTTGCGGGGACAGGATTTGAACCTGTGACCTTCAGGTTATGAGCCTGACGAGCTACCGGGCTGCTCCACCCCGCGCCAGGGTGTTGTCGTGATGAGGGAAGGTGTGCGTGCTTGGCAGGTCTG
>JAEWKL010000013.1 GCA_023386115.1 Pseudomonadota bacterium | reverse complement strand
CGCCTCCGCCGCGCGGCGACTGCGAGTCGCGCGGCGCGGGCTCGCGGGCTTGCGCGTGCCGCGGGTGCGGGACTTCTTCGCCGAGGCCTCGCGGGTCGGAGCCGGCGTGCTGCCGGAGCGGGAGCCGTCGTCGCCCGCATGAGCGTCGAGGAAGGCGCGGCAGGCATTGAAGTCGGTCTCGATCTCGGGCGGCAGCGCCTCCAGGCGCTTCTCCCGGGCGAGCGAAGCAGCGAAGCGCAGCATCGCCGGAGTCGGGGGCCGGGTCGCGCCATCACCCGCCGAGGCTGCCTTCGGTCCCGCATGGGTGTTGAGGAAGACCCGGCAGGCGCCGGCCTCGCGCGTGGCCTCCGGGGGGAGGGGGATCCCCTTGCGGGCGGCCAGCGACGTGGCAAACGACACCATCGCGGCGGTCGGCGCGCGGCCGCTGCGGGACGGGGCCTCGCCCCCGACCGCCACACCCTCCACCGCCAGGCGCTCGGCCCCCGACACCGCGCCGATCAGCGCCTCGACCCGCTCGCGGGTGCGCTGGCGGAAGGCCTCGGCGCGGCGCACAGCCTCGGCTTTCGTCGTCGCCCGGCCGATCTCGGCCAGCTCGGATTCGAACACCGCCCGGCCGACCGGGTCGCCATAGGCCGGGAACACCCGCCGCACCGCGGCCACGAAGGCGAGGCCCGCCTCCGTCACGGTGATCGCCGGGTCCTTGCCCTTGAGCAGCGTGACGTAATGGCTCTTCATCAGCTTCGGCAGCACTGCGTCGCGGGTCGCGGCGGTGCCGAGGCCCTTGGGCTCGGTCGGGTTGGCGGGGTTCTCCAGCGCCCGCTTCAGGGCCGGATCCTCGACCTGGTCGATCAGCCGGCCCATCACCACCGGCAACTCGCCCCGGGTGATGCGCCGGGGCGGCTCGGTCCGGGCGGTCTCGATCGTCGGCTCGCCGCCCCGGCCGGCCTCGCCGTCCCGGACCGACGGCAGGCGCCCGGTGGTCGGCTCGTCGTCGGCCTTGGCCTTGCCGGGCACGACCTCGTCCTCGTCGGCCTCGGTGCCATAGAGGGCGCGCCAGCCCGGCACCCGCACCACGCTGCCGGTGATGACGAAGCGCTTCTGACCGAGCGGCGTCGGGATGTCCGCCGTGACCGTGGTGCGGGCGTCGATCCCGTCGACCATGTGGGCGGCGAGGAAGTTCTTGGCGACGAGGAGCCAGAGCTTCTGGGCGTCGGGCGCGACGTCGCCCGGCCCCGGCACTTTGCGCAGGGGCACGATGGCGTGGTGCTCGCCCGGATCCTTGACGTAATGGCCCTTCGGCCCGCGGCGGATCTGCGGCGTCGCCGGGACGTGGGCGGCGATGGATGTGTCGGCGGTGGCGACCGCCGCGATCACCGCGGCGGCGTCCTTGGCTTGCGACTCAGGCAGGTGCACCGATTCGGTGCGGGGATAGCTCAGGAACCCCTTGTCGTAGAGCGCCTGCGCGTGGCGCGCCGTGGCTTGCGGGTCCCAGCCGAAGCGCTTGGCGCAGGCCCGGGCCAGGGTGTCCTTGGAAAAAAGCTTCGGCGGCGCCCGGCGCACGTCCTTCTGCACCACCGCGAGCGGGCCGGACCAGCCCTCGGCCGCGTCGCGGATCGTCTCGGCATCCTCGATCGCGAAGATCTTCTCCTTGGGCGCGTGCCAGAGCGTCAGGCCGGCGCCGCTCTCCGTCGTCACCGGCAGGGCGATCTTGTAGAAGTCGCGCGGCACGAAATGGCGGATGCGCTCCTCGAGGTCGGCCAAGATCGCGAGCGTCGGCGTCTGCACCCCGCCGAAGCGCCAGGGCTCGCGGAAGGCCGGCGGGCGCAGGCGCAAGGACACCGCCCGCGTGCCGTTGAGGCCGAGATGCCAGTCCTCGTATTGCCGGCACAGAGCCTCGAGATAGGCCGCGTAGTCGCGCTCGCCGGAATCGTCCTCGCGCGCGAGCAGCCCGAAGGCCCGGCGGATCGAGATCTCGTCGAGCGCGCCGAGCCGGAGCCGGTCGACGCGGCCGCGCCAGCCGAGATGCTCCAGAACCTCCCAGGCGATCATCGAGCCCTCGCGGCCCGGATCGGTGGCGATGATCACCCGCTCGACCCCGGCGAGCGCCTGGCGGATCGCCGCGAGCTTCGGCGCGTGCGACTGGCCCGAGCGGCCGTGGCCGGGGGCGACGGGCAGGCGCTCCATCGCGATCGGCAGCGCGTCGAAGCGCCAGGGCTTCCAGTCCGGCCGGATCTCCCCGGGCTCCGCCACCTCCAGGAGGTGGCCCTCGGCGGCGACGCAGACCGTGCTCGGCGAGCGGAAGAACCGCTGCACCTGGCGCATCGCCGAGGGCTTCTCGAAAAAGAAGAGGGTTTTGCCGGAGGTGGCCTGCGCCATGGAAGCGGAACGCTCCTGGACGGGCGGGCGGCCCGAACGAAGCGGGAACATACCGGAGGTGGGCAGGCTCGGTCAACGGCCGGTTGCCGCGGCGTCGGCCCCGCGATCCGTTCCGGGCAACCGAGCCCGCCCCGCTTCCCCGAAACACCGCTTGCACCTCGTGCATTCCTCACATAAAGATATCTTTATGTTTGAAGTCGGAGGCGAGGAGCCCGCCGGAATGATCGCCACCGTCCCCTTCGCCGACGCCCTGGGCGTGCTGCGCGCGGCAGCGGAGGAGACGCGTCTGCGCATCCTGGTGCTGCTCGGCGAGGGCGAGCTGTCGGTCTCCGACCTCACCGACATCCTGGGCCAGTCGCAGCCGCGGATCTCGCGTCACCTCAAGCTCCTGGTCGAGGCCGGGCTGGTGGTGCGCCACCGCGAGGGCGCCTGGGCGTTCTTCCGCCTGCGCGAGGGCACGGCAGGTCTGGTGGCGCCGCTCATCGCGGCCCTCGACGCCGCGGAGCCGCCGCTCTCCGAGGACCGGGCCCGGCTCCAGGCCGTGCGGGCGCAGCGGGCGGAGGCCGCCCAAAGCTTCTTCGCGCGGCTGGCGCCGCAATGGGACCGGGTGCGCTCGCTCCACGTGCCGGAGGCCACCGTCGAAGCAGCGGTGCTCGAGGCGCTGGGGACCGGCCCGATCGGCAGCCTCGTCGATCTCGGCACCGGCACCGGGCGGATGCTCGGGCTGCTCGCGCCGCGGGCCGCCCGGGCGACCGGGCTCGACGCCAACCACGCCATGCTGTCCGTCGCCCGCGCCAACCTGGAGCGCCAGGGCCTGACCCGGATCGACCTGCGCCAGGGCGACATCCACGCGCCGCCCTTCGGCCGCGCGAGCTTCGACCTCGTGCTGATCCATCAGGTGCTGCACTACCTCGACGACCCGGCGCGGGCCCTGCGCGAGGCTGCCCGCCTCATCGCCCCCGGCGGCCGCCTCCTTGTGGTCGATTTTGCCCCCCACAGCCTGGAATTCCTCCGCGAGGACGAAGCGCATCGCCGCCTCGGCTTCGCGCCCGAGCAGGTCGCCGGCTGGCTGTCGGAAGCCGGGCTGACCGACGTGCGGCTGCGCCACCTCGCCCCGACCGGGGGCGCGGAGCACCAGCTCACCGTCACGCTCTGGCTCGCCCATCACCCCGAGGCCGCTGCCGATCGACAGATCGGTGCCGATCGACAGATCGGTCTCGGGCTGCCCGACCGCGCCGTCGCCTGATCCGCCCCTTTCCCGCCGAGGCCGCCGATGATCCCCACCGCCTTCCGCCCGAGCCGTGAGAGCCACCGCCCGATCCGGGTCTCGTTCGAGTTCTTCCCGCCCAAGACCCCGGAGATGGAGGCGACCCTGTGGTCGTCGATCGAGCGCCTGGCGCCGCTCGGCCCCAGCTTCGTCTCGGTGACCTACGGCGCCGGCGGCTCGACCCGCGAGCGCACCCACAACACCGTGGCGCGCCTGGTGCGCGAGACCGAGCTGAAGCCCGCCGCCCACCTCACCTGCGTGGCCGCGACCAGGGGTGAGGTCGACGACGTGGTGCGCGCCTACCACGAGGCGGGCGTGCGCCACATCGTGGCCCTGCGCGGCGACCCGGCGGAGGGCGTCGGCACCGCCTACACGGCGCATCCGGGCGGCTACGAGCGGTCCTGCGACCTCGTCGCCGGGATCAAGCGGATCGGCGACTTCGAGGTCTCGGTCTCGGCCTATCCCGAGCGCCATCCGGAGGCCGGCTCCCTCGACCAGGACCTCGACGCGCTGAAGGCCAAGGTCGATTGCGGCGCCGACCGCGCCATCACCCAGTTCTTCTTCGACAACGACCTGTTCTTCCGCTACCTCGACCGGGTGCAGTCGCGGGGGATCGACATCCCGATCATCCCCGGCATCCTGCCGGTGCAGAACTTCAAGCAGGCCGCCAACTTCGCCCGACGCACCGGCGCCTCGGTGCCTGACTGGCTCGCCGCCCGCTTCGAGGGGCTGGAGGACGACGTCGCCACCCGCAAGCTGGTGGCCGCGGCGGTCGCCGCCGAGCAGGTGCTGGACCTCGTTGACCGCGGCGTCACCGACTTCCACTTCTACACCATGAACCGCGCCGACCTCGTCTACGCCATCTGCCACCTGCTGGGCCTGCGCGCGGCGCCGGCGGCGGCGGAGAAGGCGGCGGCCTGACTCTTCGACTTCCCCACCACTGAATGTCTCCCGGGCCGCATGACGCGGCCCGGCTCGATTCCTCATCGACCGCGCCGACCGACACTCGCTGGAACCCTACCCCGATGACCGACTTCCGCCCCGCCGACGGTGCCGAAATCCTGACCGCCCTGCGCCGGCGCGCAGCGGAGAAGATCCTCGTCCTCGACGGCGCGATGGGCACGGTGATCCAGCGCCTCGGCCTGACCGAGGCCGATTTCCGCAGCGAGCGGTTCCGCGATCACGCCCA
The DNA here is from genome assembly GCA_023386115.1 of Pseudomonadota bacterium. Classification (GTDB taxonomy): domain Bacteria; phylum Pseudomonadota; class Alphaproteobacteria; order Rhizobiales; family Beijerinckiaceae; genus Methylobacterium. The sequence continues at coordinate 6,494 of JAEWKL010000013.1, read as the reverse complement.
TGAGCAGAAGGGCAACAACGACCTCCTGATCCTGACGCAAGCCGACGCGATCCGGCAGATCCACCTCGATTACTTCCTCGCCGGCGCCGACGTCGTCGAGACCAACACCTTCTCGGGCACCACGATCGCTCAGGCCGATTACGGCATGGAACCGATCATCCACGAGCTGAACGCGCAAGGCGCGCGGCTCGCCCGCGAGGCGGCGATTCTCGCCGAGAAGCAGGACGGGCGCCGCCGCTTCGTCGCCGGCGCCGTCGGCCCGACGAACCGCACCCTGTCGATCTCGCCGGACGTCAACAATCCGGGCTACCGCGCCGTGACCTTCGACCAGGTCCGCGACGCTTACGCCGAGCAGGTGCGCGGCCTGATCGCCGGCGGCGCCGAGCTGATCCTGATCGAGACGGTCTTCGACACCCTGAATGCCAAGGCGGCGGTGGCGGCGTCCTGGCAGGTCTTCGAGGAGACCGGCACCCGCCTGCCGATCATGATCTCGGGCACCATCACCGACCTGTCGGGCCGCACCCTGTCGGGCCAGACCCCGACCGCCTTCTGGCATTCCCTACGCCACGCCGATCCCCTGACCTTCGGCCTCAACTGTGCGCTCGGCGCCCGCGAGATGCGGGCCCATATCGACGAGCTGTCGCGCAGCTGCGACACGCTGGTCTGCGCCTACCCCAATGCCGGCCTGCCGAACGAGTTCGGCCTCTACGACGAGAGCCCGGAGGCGATGGCTCGGCTCGTCGGCGAATTCGCTGAGAGCGGCCTCGTCAACATGGTCGGCGGCTGCTGCGGCACGACCCCGGACCACATCCGCGCCATCGCCGGCGCCGTCGCCGGGAAGGCGCCGCGCCGGGTGCCGAGCGTGAAGCCCTTGATGCGCCTGTCGGGCCTCGAGCCGTTCACGCTGACGCCCGAGATCCCGTTCGTGAATGTCGGCGAGCGCACCAACGTCACCGGCTCGGCGCGCTTCCGCAAGCTCATCACCAACGGCGACTATGCCGCCGCCCTCGACGTCGCCCGCGACCAGGTCGCCGCCGGCGCCCAGGTGATCGACGTCAACATGGACGAGGGCCTGCTGGACTCCCAGAAGGCGATGGTCGAGTTCCTGAACCTCGTCGCCGCCGAGCCCGACATCGCCCGGGTGCCGGTGATGATCGACTCGTCGAAGTTCCCGGTCATCGAGGCCGGCCTCAAATGCGTGCAGGGCAAGGCGATCGTGAACTCGATCTCCCTCAAGGAGGGGGAGGAGAAGTTCATCCACGAGGCCAAGATCTGCCGCGCCTACGGCGCGGCCGTGGTGGTGATGGGCTTCGACGGGCAGGGCCAGGCCGACACGCTGGAGCGCAAGGTCGCGATCTGCACCCGCGCCTACAAGGTGTTGACCGAGCAGGTCGGCTTCCCGCCCGAGGACATCATCTTCGATCCGAACGTCTTCGCGGTGGCGACGGGCATCGAGGAGCATAACGGCTACGGCGTCGCCTTCATCGAGGCGGCGCGGATCATCCGCGAGACGCTGCCTCACGCGCATATCTCCGGCGGCATCTCGAACCTGTCCTTCGCCTTCCGCGGCAACGAGCCGGTGCGAGAGGCGATGCACGCGGTGTTCCTGTACCACGCGATCAAGGTCGGCATGGATATGGGCATCGTGAATGCGGGACAGCTCGCGGTCTACGACGAGCTGCCGGCGGAGCTGCGCGAGCTGTGCGAGGACGTGGTCCTCAACCGCCGCGCTGACGCCACCGAGCGCCTGCTCGACGCCGCCGCCCGCTTCAAGGAGGGCGGCCAGGCGCAGGCCAAGGGCGCCGACCTCGCCTGGCGCGAGGCCCCGGTCGAGAAGCGCCTGGAGCACGCGCTGGTCAACGGCATCACCGAGTATATCGAGGCCGACACCGAGGAGGCCCGCGCCAAGGCCGCGCGCCCGCTCCACGTCATCGAGGGCCCGCTGATGGCCGGCATGAACGTGGTCGGCGACCTGTTCGGCGCGGGCAAGATGTTCCTGCCGCAGGTGGTGAAGTCGGCGCGCGTGATGAAGCAGGCGGTGGCCTATCTGATGCCGTTCATGGAGGCCGAGAAGGCTGCTAACGGGGGTGTCGGCGGGCGGCAGGCAGCCGGCAAGGTGCTGATGGCGACCGTCAAGGGCGACGTCCACGACATCGGCAAGAACATCGTCGGCGTCGTGCTCGCCTGCAACAACTACGAGATCATCGATCTCGGCGTGATGGTGCCGGCGGCCAAGATCCTCGACACCGCGCGGCGTGAGAACGTCGACATCGTCGGCCTGTCGGGCCTGATTACGCCCTCCCTCGACGAGATGGTCCACGTCGCGGCCGAGATGGAGCGCGAGGGCTTCGCGGTGCCGCTGCTGATCGGCGGGGCGACGACGAGCCGGGTCCACACCGCGGTGAAGATCCACCCGGCCTACGCCAAGGGCCAGGCGGTCTACGTGACGGACGCGAGCCGCGCCGTCGGCGTGGTCTCGAACCTGCTCTCCCCCGACACCAAGGTGCAGACGATCGAAGCGGTCCGGGCCGAGTACAAGCGCGTCGCCGAGGCCCATGCCCGCTCGGAGGCCGACAAGCAGCGCCTGCCGCTCGTGCGGGCTCGCGCCAACGCCTTCAAGGCGGACTGGTCGTCGTACCGACCGGTCAAGCCGACCTTCTCCGGCACGCGGGTCTTCCGCAGCTACGACGTCGCGGAGCTCGTCCCCTATATCGACTGGACGCCGTTCCTGCAGACCTACGAGTTCAAGGGCCGCTACCCGGCGATCCTCGACGACCCCGAGCAGGGACCGGCCGCCCGCGCCCTGTTCGAGGACGCGCAAGCCATGCTGCGCCAGATCGTCGAGGAGCGCTGGTTCAACCCGAAGGCGGTGATCGGCTTCTGGCCGGCCAACGCGGTCAACGACGACATCCGGCTGTTCACCGGCGAGAGCCGGACCGACACGCTCGCCACCTTCCACGGCCTGCGCCAGCAGCTCTCGAAGCGCGACGGGCGGCCGAATACCTGCCTGTCGGACTTCGTGGCGCCGGCCGAGACCGGGCTTCCCGACTATGTCGGCGGCTTCGTGGTCACGGCGGGCCTGGAGGAGGTGCGGATCGCCGAGCGCTTCGAGCGCCAGAACGACGATTACCGCTCGATCCTGGTCAAGGCGCTGGCCGACCGCATCGCCGAGGCCTTCGCCGAGCGGATGCACGAGCGGGTGCGGCGGGAATTCTGGGCCTACGCGGCGGACGAGGCCCACAGCCCGGCCGAGCTCGTCACCGAGCCCTATGCCGGTATCCGCCCGGCCCCCGGCTACCCGGCCCAGCCCGACCACACCGAGAAGACGACCCTGTTCGACCTGCTCCAGGCGGAGCCGCGCATCGGCGTCAAGCTCACCGAGTCCTACGCGATGTGGCCGGGCTCCTCGGTCTCGGGCCTCTACATCGCCCATCCCGATGCGCATTACTTCGGCGTCGCCAAGGTCGAGCGCGACCAGGTCGAGGATTACGCCGCCCGCAAGGGGATGGACGTGGCCGAGGTCGAGCGCTGGCTCGGGCCGATCCTGAACTACGATACGGCGCGGTATCGCGTGGCGGCGGAGTAGGGGGCGCTTGCCTCCGGGGGCGGTCCGTCTTCGGGATGGCCGCCTCCTGGGGACTGCTCCTCAATATCCGGGGTCATCCGTAAGCCTCGCCCCCTCGCCGGGCCCGGAAAGGGTGGCACCTCGATCGGGATCGTGCACGAACTCGGTGGAGGATGCAGACCCCACCCCCTGGCCCGGGCTTGACCGCCGCCGCCGGCCCGGCTCAAAGCTGGGCTCAAGGATGCGGGAAGGACCGGGGATGCGGACAGGACCAAGGGCGCTCGCGCTCGTCGCCATCGTGGCGGCGGCCGGCTGCACCGAATTCTCCTACATCTCGAAGACCTATGTCGGCCTCCAGCCGCAGGTGGTCACGATCGGCTGCAACGACCCCTACGAGGTCTACGACCAGCGCCAGCAGCGCAAGGTCCTGATCGTCTCGAACCACCTGCGCGAGGTCACCGGCTGCGGCCTGGAGGGCAGGGACCCGGCCCTGACCCGCCGCCGCCGCTTCTCGGAGGCCGCCTCGACCTACCTGCGCGAGACGGCGCGGGAGACCTGCACCATCGTCGGCGAGACGGTGTTCACCGATCTCCAGACCGAGTTCGTCTATTCCTGCGCCGAGCCGATCGAGAAGCCCGGCACCAAGGTGCCGCGCCTGCCGGGCCGCTACTGAGGCTGTCTTCGTCGGGTTTCATTCATCGTCCTTCACGCGCCGCCCTTCCTCGCTGTCTTGGGCCGGCGGGTGCGGGACGGTGCGCGCGGCCGCGGCGCCGGCCGCCGCCAGCATCGCCCGGGCGAAGCGGCGTGCCTCGGCCCGGTCGAGGGCGATCGCCGCGGTGACCGGCGCACCGTCGACGTCGGCGAGGTCCAGTTCGAGCCGCACGCCCGCCTCGGTCGGCGTCACCCGCAGGGTCCAGTCGCGATCGCTCATCCGTCCGCATCAGCTCTTCGAGGGCGTGAGGCCCAGCCATCGGCCCTATAGACCAATTTCCGGACAGGTCGATGGGTTCGCCGCCGTTGACGGCGACGGGGCCGGCATGGTCGACCCGCGCCGGGAAGAACCATGGATCGAACCGAGGGATCGCAGATGAGCGAGATCGTCTTCCGGACCGGCGAGGCCACGGTGCTGGCCGCCGACGGCCAGTACACCGACGCGATGCCGGAGGTGCTGATCGGCTCGGTGCGCGGGCCGGTCGGCCAGGCCTTCGCCTCGATGATGGGGCAGGTCCAGGGCCACACGCGGATGTTCGTGGTGCGCGACATCAACCAGCTGGTCCGCCCGGCCACGATGATGACCACCAAGGCGACGATCCACACCGCCGCATACGTCGAACTGCTCGGCGGCGTAGTCCAGGCCGCGACCGGCGATGCCATCGTGGATTGCATCATCGAGGGCATCCTGCCCCGCGACGGGCTCGATGAGCTATGCATGATCATCATGATCTGGCTCGACCCGCGCTGCCCCGAGGATCCGAACCTCGACCGCAAGGACCTCTACCGCACCAACTACGAGGCGACGAAGCTCGCCATCGCCAGGGCGCTGAAGGGCGAGCCGACGGTCGACGAACTGATCGCCAACCGCCGCACCGTGCGCCACTACGCCCTCGAGGGCGTGCTCGACGACGAGACCTAACAAGTCGTCAACGGCGGGCATCTGCGCAGTTGACCGCAGCTTGACAGCGCCGCAAGGTGCGCCGCCCGTCGCTTCGACCTCGCGCGCGGGCCGTCCATCACGCCTTGAGGCTGAACGATGCGTCCATCCCGCGCCGCGTTGATCCTGTCTGCCTATGCGGTCCTGTCCGGCCCGGGTCTCGCGCAGCAACCGACGGCGGGCGGGCGCACCGCCCCGACGCAATCGGCCATCACGGTCTGGGACGCCCGGATCGAGGCCGGCGACCTGACCGTCTCCGGCAGCGTCGGCAAGGCCGGGGTGGTCGTGACCCTCGACGACGACATCCCGGTCACCTCGGACAAGCGCGGGCGCTTCACCCTGAAGGTCCCCTACGTGCCGCAGAACTGCGTCGCGACGCTCAAGGCCGGCGAGGCCTCGCGCGAGATCGCGGTCGCGAATTGCGGCGCAACCGGCGCGCCGGGGCCGAAGGGCGATCCTGGCCCGACCGGGCCGCAGGGCATGGCCGGCCTCGCCGGGCCGCCCGGTCCCAAGGGCGATGCCGGTCCCAAGGGCGACGTTGGTCCCAAGGGCGACGTTGGTCCCAAGGGCGATGCCGGTCCCAAAGGGGAGGCCGGTCCCAAGGGTGAGGCAGGTGCGAAGGGTGAGCCGGGTGCTCCGGGTCCCCGCGGCGAGACGGGCGAGAGGGGCCCCACAGGGCCGCAAGGGCCGGCCGGATCGGCGGGAGCGGCCGTTGCCACCGCGGCCCTGCCGTTCCGGATGTTGCGCACCGATGGCTGCGCCAAGCCGCATTGCGAGCTCGTCTGCGACCAGGGCGAGACCTTCGTGTCGGCCTATTGCCTGCGCGGCGGCAACCCGAACTTCACCCGCCGGGAGAGCGGCGAGGCCGTGGCGATGTGCCCGCCCGACAGCTCCGGCATGGTCGGGTTCTGCGCGAAGCTGTGATTCCGCGCGCTGCGGCGCAACCCCGGGCTGACACCCGAGGGCTTCCGATGCTACCGGGCAGTTGAGCGAGCGCTAGACGTTCAGCGCTCGCCCAGCCACGCCAGCACTCCCTTCGCCGCCGCCCGGCCGCTGGCGAAGCTCGCCTGGAGCAGGTAGCCGCCGGTCGGGGCCTCCCAATCCAGCATCTCGCCGGCCAGGAACGTTCCGGGTCGGCTCCGCAGCATGAAGCGCGCGTCGAGATCCGCGAAGGCGACGCCGCCGGCGCTGGAGATCGCCCGTTCGATCGGCCGCAGGCCGGTCAGCCGCAGCGGCACCGCCTTGATCAGGGCCGCCAGCGCCCCTGCCTCTGCCGGC
>JAEWKL010000008.1 GCA_023386115.1 Pseudomonadota bacterium | reverse complement strand
CCGGGGCGGTTCCAGGTCGACCATGTCGTGCCGGACGCGATCGGCGGCCCGTCGATCCTCTCTAACGCCCAGGTCCTCTGCACCGACTGCCACGATCGGAAGACGCAGGTCGATCGGAAGCGGATCGACAAGGCCAAGCGCCAAGCGGACGCGCACCTCGGCATCAAGGATCCGCACACTCGCTCGATCGCCGGCGGTCAGCCACTGCCGCCCGGCCGGCCGGCGCAGCGTGCTACCGCGCCGCTCAGCAAGCAGCTTCCACCCCGCCGAGCCCTGTACGTGCAGGAGCCCCGTCGATGATTCAGCTCGCTCCCCGATCCCCACCTCCGACAGCACGGAGCGGGCATGATGGCCGCCCGCCCGTCCGATCGCGAGCCACTATCCCTCGGCCTTGCTGGGCTGCCCCTGCTTCGCGCCGCCGCTCGGGTCGGTCGCATCCTCACCTGCTGCGTCCGGGTTCTCTCGTCCCTGGGGTGTCAGGCGGGGAGCGGCAATGTCGTCCTCTGTCGCTTGGGAAGCCGGCTTGCCTCGCCCGACGTCGTAGGTGGCTTCGGCCAGCTTTCCGTTGTCCGTGGTCATGTGCTGCCTCCTGGTGGAGGTACAGCAACGTCCTCGAGCTTGCTCAGTTCGGGGTGGGCGCCTGCCTCAGCCTATTCCCTGCAGGGCAGGAAGGTGGTCGGCTCGGGCTACACCCATGCGGACGATGGGCGCGCCGTCCCAGACGATCAGCACGTGGTCGTAGCGGCGGCTCGGGCTGATCTTCTTGAACCGCACAGACCGCATCTCCACCCCAGAGATGCTGTCACCGGCGCCTTTCAAGTTCAGGAGCAGAGTGCCAGGCTCGACGTCACCCGTGACAATCTCGCAGAGGAATGGCTCAGCACCATATTCGAAAACCTCAACATCTCCGGTAACCTTCAGGCAAGGCACGCAGCCGACACGACCCGAGTTCACCTCAAGGGCGCACCAGTTGGCGGTGCAGAGCGCGGCTTTGGACATGATAATCTCGATCTGACCTCACCCTTGTACATGGTCAGATGTGGTGATGCGCCACCATCACCTACGTGCGCGGGCGCACCCAGCACGTGGGGCCGTGGCGGGCGGCCTCGGGGTTGCCCCTGTCCATCGACCGGGCCGAGCTGCGCTCCTCTACCCCTCCGCCTGACCACCAGTAGCTATGAGGCAAGTGATGAGCGAGCTCCTTCGTCATAAGAAGACCGGCGGCCTGTACGAGGTGCTGCTCCGGGGCGCCCGGGTTCGCACCGTCGAGCCGTTGAGGGATTACGACCTCGTCCTCGTCTACCGATCGAGCCGGACCGGCCAGGTCACGTTGTGCGCGTCTCACGGGATGGCGCCTGCCGAGAGCACGCTCCTCTATACGGCTGCGATCCAGGCCGGCGCACCACTCTCGGATGGCGCCGAGGTCGTCGTCTACCGTGCTCTGGAGGGCAACCTCGTATGGGCCCGTTCGATCGGCGAGATGGGCGACGGCCGGTTCGAACCCGTTTCTGTGCCGCGTACCACCGAAGGCTCGTTCCAAGCTCGCGTCGACCCCTGGCTGATCGCCTGCTTCGGTGAGCAGATCGCCCGCGACAGGCAGGAGCGGGCGCATCGCTTCCTGGAGGAGGCGCTGGAGCTGGTGCAGGCCGCCGGCTGCACCGCGCACGAGGCGCACCAGCTGGTCGACTATGTCTATGGCCGCCCGGCCGGCGAGATGGTGCAGGAGGTCGGCGGCGTGATGACGACGCTGGCCGCCCACTGCCTCGCGCACGGCCTCGACATGCACGAGGCTGGCAAAGCCGAACTCGCCCGCATCTGGACGAAGGTCGTGAAGATCCGGGCGAAGCAGGCTGCCAAACCGAAGCACTGGCCGCTGCCGGAGCATGTCACGGTCGACCGGCAGAAGGAGGGAACCGCTGATGTCTGACATCCGCGGCTCGGCCGAGTTCTCCACCTGCGGCCTGCATCGCTATCGCCTGGACCGCTGGTGGTCCGAGGAGTCGCGGGCGCTCGTCTCCATGCGCAACCCGAGCACCGCCGGCGCGGACCGCAACGACCCGACTGTCTGCCGGCTGCGGGCGCTGCTCCAGGGCCGGCCCGGCATCGGCGGGTTCACGGTGGTCAACGCCGACGACCGGATCGCGGCCGACCCGCGCGACCTCGAGGCGTGGCTGGCCGAGCAGGAAGTGGCGACACTCAAGGCTCTGCGTCAGGCGAACCTCGTCCGCATTTGCGAACTCGCCGCCGCGGCGCCGGTTTGCATCGTCGCCTGGGGCAACCTTCTCCCCGCAGGACTTCATGCCGAGCGGGTGATCGCGGCGCTGTCGCTCGACGGCGCCCATCCGCTGCACGCCTTCGCGCTCACCGGAGATGGTGCGCCGATCCACCCGCTGGCGCGCGGGCGCAGCCGCGTGCCGCTCGGGATGCCGCTCGTCGAGTGGCGGGCCCCCTCCCCCATTACTCCAGTCACCACGGATACAGAGCAGGAAGGGTAACCATGCCGCGCATGTCTCCCCGCAACCAGGGCCTGTTCCCGTGCGAGGCTGAGGTGGCCCGGCGCCTCAGCCAGACACCCACCGAGTGGGCCGCGAAGGCGAAGATCCTCGAACGCGCTGGTCTGCCGAAGGTCGATCCGCTGATGGGCGGCCGGCCGTGGCCGGCAGTGCAGGCCTACTTCCTGAGGCGCTACGGTCTTTCCACCGTCCAGGCGATTCCGCCCGACGGCGTGGAGAACCTCGATGTCCTCTGACTTCCCGACCCCGGGCCTGAAGCGGAAAACGCGAAAGGGTGGACCGGACGTACCTATGTGGGCGGCTCGTGCCGACCTCGTGAAACGTGGGTACGAGCCCAAGACCGTCCGCCTCCCCTATCGCCTCGACGAGCCCGAAGATGCGCCGCTGCTCTCGGCAGCCTGCCTTCGGCTCCAGGCCGAGATGCTGGAGTGGTCATCTGGCCATCTGCGGGATCCTAACCGCTTCGACGGCACGATCCGCAGCCTGTCTCGCCGCTACCAGACCGACCCGGAGAGCCCGTTCAACCGCCGCCTCAAGCACACCACGCGTGAGAAAGATGCTCATGTCCTCACACTGATCGAGAAGGCTTTCGGCGACCGCCTTGTGCCATCACTGAAGCTCGCCGACTTCTGGCGCTGGTACGACGCAGCGAAGAAGCCCAAGGCGCACGGTCAGCCGGAGCGCGTCCGGCGCGCCTGGGGCATCATGAAGAAGCTGCGCGAGCTGTTCGCCTACGGCGTTGCCGCTGAACTCGACGGCTGCGCCCGGGTGCGTGACATCCTCGCCGAGATCCGCTTCCCGCAACCGGCCCGGCGTCGGGTCACCCTCGACCTGGAGCACGTCGAGGCTTTCATCTCGAAGGCGATTGAGATGGGGCGCATCTCCCTGGCGCTCGCGACCGCAATCCAGTTCGACGCCGTCATGCGGCAGAAGGACGTCGTGGGAGAGTGGGAGCCAATCCCTGAAGGCGAGGCACGGACCGGCATCGTGCTCAACGGCCGGCGTTGGGTGAATGGCCTGACCTGGTCTGGCGTGGTGCTCGACGGCGTGACCCGTAAGGCGACGACGAAGACCGGCGCGATGATCGCGCACGACTTCTCGCTCTGCCCGCACGTGCAGCAGGTCGCAGCCCACATTCCGCCCGAGCGGCGCGTCGGTCCGCTGATCGTCGATGAGCAGCAGGGCCGGCCCTACGCCGGAGACGCCTTCCAGCGCGAGTGGCGTAAGGTCGCTCGTGCAGCCGGCATCCCAGACCACATCTGGAACATGGATGCTCGGGCTGGAGCCATCACCGAAGCGGAGGATGCAGGTGCCGATCTCGACGCGATTCGGGCGACGGCCGCTCACACGGACGCGAAGACCACGGCCCGTTACTCGCGGGGCGCGGTCGGCAAATCGCGGAACGTGGCGGAGCTGCGTCTTGCCCATCGGGCCGTAAAGAACAGCGCCTGAACGGGTATGGGGTCCGCGATGGGGACCATGGGGTCCGCGAGATCAGCGGTAGACCGTCAAAAAAGCTGACGCTTCAATGGATTATATGGAGCGGGCGATCGGGATCGAACCGACGACATTCAGCTTGGGAAGCTGACGTTCTACCACTGAACTACGCCCGCGGTGGCATCGTCATACGGGGTCGGCCGAGCGCTGTCCACCCTGAAATGCCGCGCTGGCGAGCCTTCGTGGACGCGTCAAAGCCGGTGCTCCGGAGTCACTGGTCCATGCGCTGGGACGGTGGGCCGTTGGGATCCCCGCCGCCGGCCCCGAAGAGCTTGCGCAGGAAACCCGGGGCGATCGCCGAGAGCGGGTTGACGCTGATGTTGGGAGCGCTCATCGCCCCGGCGACCCGGAAGTTGATGCCGAACAAGCCTTCGTTGTGGCCGCCGCCGAGGAGCGGGCCGAAGATCGGCACCTGCGAGACCACGTTGTTGAGACCGTAGAGCGGCACGAAGGTGCCGGAGACGTCGGTGCGGTCCTTGCCGGTGTCGATCCAGCCGCCCAGCGTGAACCCCATCGCCGGGCCGGAGATTGCGGCCTCCGCGAAGGTGACGCGGGTGCCGGTGCGCTGGAAGGCGGCGCGCAGGCGGTCGAAGCCGACATCGTTGGCGTCGCTGCGCCGGTCCTCGCTCTCGCCCTGGGCCATGATCCGGCCGAGCGCCGGCTCGTTGCGCAGGGCGAAGGACCGGACCTGCAGGAGGCCCGATTGCGGCCCGTCATTCATGGTCATCTGCAGCGACAGGAACCCGCCTTGCATGCGCTTGTAGATGTCGAGGAAGCGCAGGGCCGCACCGGCGTCGCTGGTCTCGGCGTTGAGCACCGGCGGGCTGCCGCGCTCCGCCTTCGCCACCTCCAGGCTCACCCCGGCCGAGCGCAGGCGGCCCTGGATCCGGGCCTGGCGCACGTCGTCGCCGCGCAAGGACAGCTTCAGGCTGGCATTGGTCAGCGCCTCCTCGTTGAAGCCGGTCAGGATCGCGAAGCTGAGGTCGGCCTCGACATCGCGGCCGGAGGCGTCCTTGCCGCCTTTGCGCGGCGGCGCGGTCAGCGCGCGCAGGAACGGCCTCGCATCAGCGACGCCCCCCTTGGCGCTGATGCGGTAGCCGGTGCCGGTGCGCTCGACCTGGGCGCGGATGTCGTCGCCCGGCGAGAGCTTGAGGCTGGTGAGGTCGGCCCGCTCGAAACCTCCCTCGGCATTGAGCGACGCGCTGCCGCGCAGCTGCACCGAACCGGATTCGAGCGCGATGTCGCGCAGGTCGCTGCCCTGGCCGGTATCGGTGAGGGACAATGTCAGCCGGCCGGGCTTGCCGGCCGCCTTGGTCCAGCCCGGCAGCAACCCGTCGACGCTCGCACGGGTCAGGTCGGCCTCGACCCGGACCGGGTTCCTGCCCGGCCGGCCGACGGGCACGACGAAGCGGGCATTCACCGGCCCGGCGAGCTGAGGCGCCGTCGGCAGGCCCGTTCGGGCCCGGCCCGCGGCGGCGAGGGCCATGGTCACCACGGCCTCGCCCGGGGCGCCGGCCTTCGGCTGGTGCAGGTCGAGGTTGAGCGGCGCGCCGGCGAGCCGCCCGTCGCCCTTCAGGCTGAAGCCGGTCCGGTCGTAGGCGACGGCGAAGCGGCCGTTCTCGAGCTTCTCCTTGCCGACGATGCGCTCGGCCGCGATGTCGGTGAGGGTTCCGCTCAACGTCACCGGCAGGTCGGCGATGTCGGGCACCGCCTCGAGCGAGAGGGGGAAGTCGATGCGCAGATCGGCCTGGCCCCGCAAGGCGCCGGGGTCGAGCTCCGTGCCCGACAGCGAACGGAAGAGCTTGGCCTGGAGCAGCGACGCCAGGGCATCCGCACCGCCGGCGAGGCGTAAGCCGATCTGGGCGGTGACGTCGTGCGGCACCGCGTCCTTGATGACGAAGGAGCCGTCCTGGAGGCCGAGCGCGCGGCCGTCCGGCATCCGGATCTCGGCGGTGGCCCCGCGGATGGTGGTGTTGCGCCCCGTGACGAGCCCGGCGACCCGGGCACGGGAGAGCGGCGGCGCATCGGAGGAGATGGCGAGCCCTCCCTCGCTCACCGCGAAGGCGATCCGCACCGACTGGTCGGGCATCGGCTCGCCGCGGGTGGCGGCGGCGAACTCGGCCATGGTCATGTCGACCAGGATGTCGAGGCTGTCGAGCCGCCCGGCCCGCATGTTGTCGACGAGGTAGGTGCGGATTGGTGGCGCGACGTTCTCGGGCCAGAGCCGCAGGGCCGCGCGCCCGTCGGTGCGGTCGGCGGTGATGCGCAAGGTGAGGCCGCCCTCGTCGGCCCGCGTGCCGAGCGTGCCGCTGACCGTGCCGTGCACGGCGTCACCCGACAGGGTGAGGGCGTCGATCTGCACGCCGTCGTCGCGGCCCACGAGGCGGGCATCGACCTTGGCGACCTTGACGGGAGCATCGCCGGGCGCGGCACCGCGCAAGGTCGCGTCGGTGCCGGACAGGACGGCTGTCCAGGCCGCCCCCGCGCCGTCCGGCCCGGCCACCCACTCGCCGGCGAGGCGCACGCGGTTGCCGGCGCCGCGGTAATCGAGGGCGTCGACCTTGAGCGCCCGGCGGGACTCGTCCCAGGCGGCGTCGACCGTCACCGCCTCGATCGTCACCGGGTTGAAGTCCTTCTCCTCGATCAGGAGGTTGCCCTCGCTGGTGGCGAGCCGCAGCGTCATGCCGTCGAGGCGCGCCCCGTGCATCGCGACCTGGGCGCGGCCGGAGAGCTTCAGGTCGGTGGTCAGCGGCAGGCGCGACTGGCCCGAGAGCAGCAGCAGGTCGGGCGCCGGCAGGTCGTCGAGGGTGAGCACGCCGTGGCGGCCGCCATCGGGGGCCTCCTCGACGTCGCCGCCGAAGCGCCAGGGCCCGTGCGGGCCGAGGATGCGCATCTCGAACACCCGGGCCGGCCGCGTCGCGTCGCGGTTGAACAGCCCGTCGACCCGCGGGAAGACCACCCGCTCGGCGCCGGATTCGTCGAGGAGCGTCAGGCGGGCATTGGTCAGGCGGGCCCGGTCGAGGCTGCCGATCACGCCGGCCGGATCGAGCACCAGGCTCAGGATCGACGCCACCGTGGCGGAGACCGGCGAGACGGTGCCGCGGGCCGCCACCACCGCCGGCGGGGTGTGGGGCTTGGCCGCGGCGGGATCGTTGGACGCCGCGAAGGCGATCGAGCCGTCGTGGTGCAGGAGCGCCCGCAATTGCAGGTCGCGGAACTCGACCGAGCGGGCCTGGACCGAGAGGCCGAGGAGCGACCACAGGTCGATGGCGACCACCGCCAGCGGCGCCCGCACCACGAGGTCGCCCTCCGGGTTGCGGATGTCGAGGCCGGCGGTGCGCAGGGCCAGTGCCCCGTCCCGGTCGATCTCGATGGCGCTGTCGTGCAGGCTCGCGCTCCAGCCGGGCCCGAGCCGCTCGGCGATCGCCGCCGCCACCCGGGGCTCGAGCCAGGAGAAGCTCACCGGACCGCTCGCCAGGCGCAAATAGGCGAGGCCGAGGCCGACGCTCAGGAGCACCACCGCCGCGAGCTTGAGCAGCAGCACGCCGCGGACACAGGTCCGCAGCAGCGACCGGGGCGCCGCCTTGATCCGCGCGGCGCAAGCGCCCGGGCCGTCGTAGCCCGCCTCCTCGCGGCTCGCCTGCGTCACGGGGTCTGGTCCTGGTGTCGCTCGGCCTGTCGTCACGCGTGCGTCGCCACTCCGGGCGCCCCGATCGAGGGCGCCGCCCTTCCAAAAGCCCCATCCCGTGAGCGTGAGGGCCACGCTCCGGGCGGCGGGGCCGCCGCCGATGATTGCCCGCTCCGGTGACCGGAGGGTAACGTCCTGCCGCTATTCGTCGGCCGGCGCGCCGGGCCGGTCCCTCGCCCACGGCTGACGCCCTGCTCGCCTCCCCCAGAGGCACACTATCAATCAGCCGAAAGGAAGGCACGATGGCGCTGAACCCGGGCGACCCCGCTCCCGATTTCTCCCTGCCGGCGACCGGCGGCGAGACCCTGAGCCTCGCCGGCCTCAAGGGGCGCAAGGCCGTCCTGTACTTCTACCCCAAGGACGACACCAGCGGCTGCACCCTGGAGGCGCAGGCCTTCAACGGACTCCGACAGGCCTTCGCCGAGGCCGACACGGCGGTGATCGGCGTCTCGCCCGACCCGATGAAGAGCCACGACAAGTTCCGGGAGAAGTACGGGCTCGACTTCCCGCTCGCCTCGGACGAGACGAAGGCGATGCTCGAAGCCTACGGCGTCTGGGTCGAGAAGAGCATGTATGGTCGCAAGTATATGGGCGTCGAGCGCACGACGTTCCTCATCGATCGCGACGGCAGGATCGCCAAGGTGTGGCAGAAGGTGAAGGTGCCGGGCCATGCCGACGCGGTCTTGGCGGCGGCGCAGGCGTTGTAGAGCGCGTGGCCCGGTCGTGCGCCATGAATAGCCGAGCGGGCGACGACGCCTCTCTTCCGTATGGGAGAGGGGTATGGGACAAGGATGGCACGCGTCCATGTCAAGCGCTGGGCGCGGCGCCGGCAGATTGATGCCGAGTGCTGGATCTTGAACCGTCGCCGCCCTCATCCCTCTCCGTCTTCCTAGCGGAAGAAGGGAGTCCGGCGACTGACTTGTCTGTCGGCCATGATTTCAGAAGGCCAGGCGGACGCTGCGCCATCCTCATGGCGACACTGCCGCAGGACACCGTTTCGTCTCAGCCCTTAATGCATCTTTAACCTTAACACGCGATGGTCCCGTTCAGGTTACGGACCGTCCCGATGCTCCCTTCCCGCCTCCCGTCCCTCGTCGACCGCCTGTCGCGGCCCGCGCTCGCGCGCGGCGGCCCGGACCGGGTCTGGGTGGTGCGGCGCGGGACCCTGGTGCTCGCGGCCCTGGCCTTCGGGGTTCTGTCCCTGTGGGCGAGCGCGGCAACGTGGTTCATCGTCTTCCGCGACGAGGCGCTGGCCCGGTTCATGGAGCGCCAGGGCGCGATGCAATACGCCTACGAGGAGAGGATCAGCGCCCTGCGAGCGCGACTCGACCGGGTGGCGACCCAGAAGCTCCTGGAGCAGGACGGCGTCGAGACGCGCCTCGCCGACCTCGCCGGGCGGCAGGTCGCGCTGGAGAGCCGTCAGGCGATGCTGATGGGCCTCGCCGAGCAGGCCGGCAGCGTCCCCGGCACGACGGCCGAGGACGGCATGGGAGGATGGGCCGGCGCCTGGTCGGCCCATGACGCCAGGACAGTGCCCTCGGCGATGTCCTTCGCCCCGACGCCCGCGCCTTCCGCCATTCCTGCCCCGGTCCCCGCTCCCATTCCGACTCCCGACGCGCTGGGCTTGCGCACGGAGGCGGACACGATCGCCCCACCCCCCTCCCCCGGGCTGACGCTGCGGATGGCGACCCTCGCTCATGCCCTCGACAGGCTCGAGGCGCGCCAGAGCCTGGCGGTCGGCCGTCTCGCCGCGAGCAGCCGCAGCGAGGC
>JAEWKL010000924.1 GCA_023386115.1 Pseudomonadota bacterium | reverse complement strand
CAGGTGGAGGGAGGAGGCGCTGTGGCGGGCCGCCGCCACCACGTCGGCCCGGTCCTCCGCCGGGGCCGCCGCCACCATGTGGACGACGGTGACGAGGCGGTTGGCCAGCGCGCTCGGGCGCTCGTCGGAGCGGCGCAGCTCCGGGCGCAGCAGCAGGAAGGCCACGGTCACGACGACGTGGGTGACCACGATCGCGGCGACCACCAGAAGGGCGAGCTGCCCGGCGATGCGGCCCGGCAGAGGCCCCTTCCCGGTCATGTCGAGACCACCTCCGGCGTGAACAGGTAGCCGCCGGAGCGGATGGTCTTGATCATCTCCGGGTTGCGGGGATCGCGCTCGATCTTCTGGCGGATGCGGCTCACCAGCACGTCGATGCTGCGCTCGAACGGCCCGGGCGCCCGGCCCTGCGTCAGATCGAGGAGCTGGTCGCGGGAGAGCACCCGGCCCGGCCGCAGGCACATGGCGTGCAGGAGGTCGAACTCGGCCCCGGTGAGCGCGACCTGGGCGCCCTCCGGGTTGAGGAGCTGGCGCAGGCCCGCATCGAGCACGAAGCCCGCGAAGGCGTGACGGCGCACGCCCTCGTCGTCGCGGCCTTGCGTGGCAGCGCCGCGGCGCAGGATCGCGCGGATGCGCGCCAGGAGCTCGCGCGGGTTGAACGGCTTGGCCAGGTAGTCGTCGGCTCCGATCTCGAGCCCGACGATCCGGTCGATCTCCTCGCTCTTCGCCGTGAGCATCAGGATCGGCATGCCGGAGGCGGCGCGCAGGCGCCGGCAGATCGACAATCCGTCCTCGCCCGGCAGCATCAGGTCGAGGACGATCAGGTCGACGCGGGAATCGGCCAGGAGCCGGTCCATCTCGCGGCCGTCGCCGGCGATCGAGACCCGGCAATCATTGCCGCGAAGGTAGCGGGCGACCAGCGTGCTGATCTCGCGATCGTCCTCGACGATCAGGATGTGCGGTGTCGTGCTCACGGTTCCGCCTTATGCCCGAGACCGGGTTTTGCTTGAAGCCATCATTGTGCAACCGTCTGTTGCTGGATCGCGCCCGCGACACCGTCGCGCAACCGACCCCGTCCCGCACGGGCACCATGGCGCCCGCACGGGCGTCATCGCGATGGTGCCGTATTTTCGCGCGATCGGGAGCCCGGACCGGGGCCCATTCCGCCACGAAATGCATTAGGGCTGTGCACCAGGACCAGCCCCGGAGGATTCTCATGCAGCAGAACCGCCTGTTCGACGACTTCGCCCGCCTGATGACCGACGCCGCCGGCGCGGCCCAGGGCGTGCGCCGCGAAGCCGAGACCATGGTCAAGGCGCAGATCGAGCGCTTGCTGCGGGACATGGACGTGGCGACCCGCGAGGAGGTCGAGGTGCTGCGCGACCTCGTCGCATCCCTGCGGGCGCAGAACGACGCGCTCGCGGCCCGGGTCGCCGCCTTGGAGGCCGCTCCGGCCGAGACCAAGGCTGCCGAGACCAAGGCTGGCGAGACCAAGCCGTCGGAGACGAAAACCGCCTCCGCCAAGGCCAAGGGTGCGGCGGCCGGCCCCGCGGCCGGCGGCACGGCGACGGCCTGACGCCTCGCCCGGTTGCGTCCCGCTTGTGCACAGGAAGCTTCGGTGGATAGCCGGCGGTGCGCCGCCGCCGCCGCGGCTTTCCGCTTTGAGTCCCTGGACTCGCCCGGGCTATAGTGGGTGACGCACTGATTCGCAGCCGCTCAGGGGAGACAAGTCGGAACTTAAGCTTATCGCCGGCACGTCCTGACCGTGCCCGGGTCGCGATCTGCCTTGAAGACGACACTCGCCGCGTCCGCTGACGCAGCTGATTCCCGCTCTGACGAGCCAAACTTGGATCGCCATGACCCAGCTCAACATCGACGACCTGAACCGCGCCGAGCACCCGCTCGATGTCGTCGAGCGCCTCGCCTCCCTCCGGGACTGGATCTTCGATCGTGCCGAGACCGACGAGATGTCGGTGGCGGTGGCCGGTCAGTGGGCCGAGTACCACGTCGCCTTCACGTGGATCGAGGACGTGGAGGCGCTGCACGTCGCCTCCGCCTTCGACCTGAAGGTGCCGGACCGGCGGCGCAACGAGGTGCTGCGGCTCGTCTCCCTCGTCAACGAGCAGCTCTGGGTCGGCCATTTCGACCTCTGGAACAGCGAGCACGTGGTGATGTTCCGCCACGCGCTGCTCCTCACCGGCGGCGCCGAGCCGACGCACGGCCAGTGCGAGACCATGCTGAAGACCGCGGTCGAGGCCTGCGAGCGCTACTTCCAGGCATTCCAGTTCGTGATCTGGGCCGGCAAGTCGGCCCGTGAGGCCCTGGACGCGGTGCTGTTCGAGACCGAGGGCGAGGCGTGAGCGGGGGCGGGACCCTGCCGGCCTCGCTGATCCTGGTCGGCGCCGGCAAGATGGGCGGCGCGATGCTGGAGGGCTGGCTCGCCGACGGTCTGCCGGGTGCCTGCGTTGCCGTCATCGATCCCAACCCGGCCCCCGCCATGGCGGCCCTCTGCGCCGCAAACGGCATCGCCCTCAACCCGGCCGCGCCGGCCGAGCCCGAGGCCCTGGTCCTGGCGATCAAGCCGCAGGGTCTGGAGGCTGCAGCAGGCGCCCTGGCACCGCTCGCCGGGCCGGATACCGTCGTGGTCTCGGTGCTGGCCGGCAAGACCATCGCCAACCTGAAGGATCGTCTGCCCCGCGCCCGCGCGGTGGTGCGGGCGATGCCGAACCTGCCGGCGAGCATCCGCCGGGGCGCCACGGGCGCCGCGGCCTCGCCCGAGACCAGCGAGGACCAGCGCCGCAAGGCCCACGCGCTCCTCTCGGGCATCGGCCTCGTCGAGTGGCTGGACAGCGAGGACCTGATCGACGCCGTGACGGCGGTCTCGGGGTCCGGCCCGGCCTACGTCTTCCTGATGGCCGAGGCCCTGGCTGCTGCGGGCATTGCCGCCGGGCTCCCGGCCGAGGTGGCGGCGCGCCTTGCCCGCCAGACCGTGGCGGGGGCGGGCGAGCTCCTGGGGCAGAGCCCCGAGGAGCCGGGGACCCTGCGCCAGAACGTGACCTCGCCGGGCGGCACCACCGCGGCGGCCCACTCGGTCCTGATGGCCGAGGATGGCCTGGCCCCCC